>NZ_CASGGV010000078.1:0-5649 GCF_949319125.1 Frankia sp. Hr75.2
GTGGTAGCAGCCCCTCCCGCGCGGTCCGATTCTTTTCCCGCAGCCCTGCGTCGGCCTTCGGTAGCGTGCCAGCGGTGATCCCGCCACCCCAGCAGCAGAACGTCGGGGATGCTTGCGGCGACGAGCGACACCGGCGCTGGTAGACTGATCCGCAGCTCGGCCAGCGAGCCGTGGACAACCAGGACCGCGGCGACAGACCCCGTCTGGACACCGCTTCCCGCTCCGCCGGTGCCTCGTGCGCCTTTGACGTCGGTTCCCAGCGTCTGGTTCCGTTCCCGACCCCGTGACTTCCGCCGCGGCAGGCCTCCCGACGGCAGGCAACGGGTTGGCGTGATGAGTGGTAGGTTAGTCCTGTTGCAGTTGTAGGTTCCTCGAACGTATGGACGCCCGCAGATTCCGACAGCGGGCGTTTGTTGCATTCCGACCAGTTCGACAGTGGGGGCGATCACGCTGCGGCACCCCGGCCGCACCAGGCGGCCCCGGTTCGGCTCCCACGGAGGAGAAGCACATGGCTCAGGGCACTGTTAAGTGGTTCAACGGCGAAAAGGGCTTCGGGTTCATCGCGCAGGACGGCGGCGGCCCGGACGTTTTCGTTCACTACTCGGCGATCGACAGCGCGGGCTTCCGTAGCCTGGACGAGAACCAGCGCGTGGAGTTCGACGTCACGCAGGGCCAGAAGGGCCCGCAGGCGGAGCACGTCCGCCCGGTCTGACGCGCACCCGCAGACGTCTGCGTCTCGGGCGCCCAGCATTGATCGTTAGATGCACTGAACAGCTGCGCGGGTCGGATACCGACCCGCGCAGCTGTCGTTGTGTCGACGGCACGTCCGCACAGGCCATGATCGCGGCGTGTGAATGTGAAGGGGAAGCGGCAGATTCGGGCGTCCGGCGCTCCTCCGCTGGCCTTCGTCCCGCGCACCGGTAGCGACCGAACCCCTGGGGACTCCCACCGATGGGGACTCCCACCGACGACCCCTCAACCGAAACAGGCCAGCTCACAGGCCGAAACCCGGATTGCGGAGCCCCACAGGTCGGCCTCGGTCCAGTTGTTCTCTCGGGCGGCGTCGACGTGGCAGGACTCGGGCAGCAGCCCGTCAAGGAGCCGTGGGTAGACCGGGCCTTGTCCGTGGTGACCTCGACCGGCCGACGTCCGTACGCCAGCGCCCGGGCGAAGAACCGCCGGGCAGCCACCCGGTCACGCCGAGTACTGGCGAGAACGTCGACGTCGAGGCCTCCGGCGAGCAGCTCCTCGACGTCCCGGTACGACAGCGCGAACCGCAGGTACCACCGCACCGCCAGCACGATCACCTCCGGCGGGAACCGGAACCCCGCGAACTCCGACCTCGGAGCCGATGGACAGACACGACGTCGACGCATCACTCGATCATGAACGATCGACAGCCGCGAGGGCGGACTTCGCCAACGCAACAGAGCCCGGCCAGCTTAGTGGACAAAGACCAGGGTCCCGCCCGGGGTGACGGACACCTCGACCACGCCTTCCATCGCCAGCCGTTCGTACACTTGTTCGACCAGGTGGTCAATTTCGTCATCGTTCTTGAACGGCATCGCCGCCGCAAGCTCCGCGAAGAGCTCCAGGGCTACCGGCCGACACGAGGGGCATAGGTCGGTAGGCCCGAGCGCGGTCTCGACCGTCGTGACCCCTTCGGTTCGATTACACGCTAGATAGTCACACTTGGTCATAGGACGAGACCTTCCGGCAAGCGCCCTCCAGCGGCTGGCTCCCTACTGAATCCGAGGGCCTTTCAGGTACCTACCCAAGCTCCCCCTATCCAAATCACCCCGTTCCTCCGTCTACGGCTGAACGCAGGACGTTCGCGGGGTTGCGTCGGGGCCGAGCTGGGGTTTCGCGCAGGCAAAGATCGTCATTCGCGGCCGAGCGACGGCTTCGAGCGGGAGGTCTGGCGGCATGGGCACCAGTCCTCCCCACACCCGTGGGTGTGATCCGGCCAAGACGTCTGAACGGGATGCGTTGTGGGAGTGAACAGCCCCGGAGAAGCTGCTTGCCCGCCTCGCTGCCCACCCCGGTCGACCCCGACCAGCTGGATGACCAGTGACGGGACGAGGAGGGAGTGTCCGACCGCCGGTCGGGTAGCCCGGGGGTGAGATCCCCCCGGGCTACCCGGCCGCCGTCACCCCGCGACCTTATTGAAAACGACTGTCACCGCTAATAAGCTACCCGGCGCGACGTTGACATGGTCATGTCTCCTTTCGTGTTGGGAAGAACCCCCGCGCGGGCGGGGACGACGCCGGTGCGGAAACAGATGGACCCGCTCCCGGGTTGCCGGCGGCGCCCGGGGAATGCCCACCATGGGCCACCCGGCGGAGGGAGGCACCGATGAGCCTGAGCCGACGGTTGGCATTGGTGTTCCGGACCAAGGCCAGCAAGATCCTGGACCGCGCGGAAGACCCACGGGAAGTTCTCGACTACTCCTACCGGCGCCAGCTCGAACTCCTGCAGCAGGTACGCCGCGGCGTCGCCGACGTCGCTACCAGCCGCAAGCGGCTGGAGCTGCAGGTGCGGCAGCTGCAGGAATCCGGCGGCAAGCTGTCGGAGCAGGCCCGGCAGGCGGTCGCTGCGGGCCGCGACGACCTCGCCAGGGAGGCGCTGAGCCGGCGCGGCGGGGTGACCGGGCAGATCGAGGACCTCGGGCGACAGCATGCGTCGCTACGGGCGGAGGAGGACCGGCTGATGCTCGCTGCGCAGCGGCTGCAGGCGAAGGTCGAGGCGTTCCGGACCCGCAAGGAAACGGTCAAGGCGACCTATACCGCGGCCGAGGCGCAGACGAAGATCGGCGAGGCGTTCGCCGGCGTCTCCGAGGAGATGGGCGACGTCGGGCTGGCGATCCAGCGAGCCGAGGACAAGACCCAGCAGATGCAGGCCAGGGCGGGTGCGATCGACGAGCTGCTCGCCTCCGGTGCACTGGACGACGCGACGGCGACCGGGCCGAGGGACGACATTCAGGCCGAGCTGGACCGCCTGTCGGCGACCACCGACGTCGATCGCGAGCTGGCCACGATCAAGGGCACGCTGCCCGCCGCGGGGCCGCCGCGGGCGATCGGGACCGCGTCGCCGGGCGCCGAGCCGGAGGCTCCGCCGCTGGAGGGAAGGTCATGATCATACGCATCCTCGGCGAGGGACAGTTCGACGTTCCCGACAGCGAACTGGATGCACTGAACGTCCTGGACGAACGGCTGGTCACAGCCATCGGGTCGGACGACGAGGAGGCCTTCCACGCCGCGGTCGACGCACTGCTGGGCCGTGTCCGCGAACTCGGCTCGACGCCGCCGGCGGACCGGCTGGCGCCGTCCGATCTGGTGCTCCCGGCCGCCGACACGACGCTAACCGAGGTCCGCGGCCTGCTCGGCGACGAGGGTCTGATCCCAGGCTGAGGAGTCGATGATGGTCGTGCGTGCGCCGCGACGATTCTCCGCCGACCGCGGGCTGACGGTCCGGATGCTGGTGACCGTCTTCCTGCTCGGGCTGGTCTACGTCGCCTTCGTGGCCGTCCTGATCGGTATCGGTCTGTCGCCGGTCCTGGTCATCGTGATCGCCGGGGGCCTGCTGTTCGCCCAGTACTGGTTCTCCGACCGGATTGCGCTGTACGCGATGGGCGGCCGGGTCGTCACCCCGCAGCAGGCGCCGCAGCTGCACGGTGTCGTCGACCGGCTGTGCGCGTTGTCTGACACACCCAAACCGGCCGTTGCCGTCGCGGACGTCGATGTGCCCAACGCGTTCGCGACCGGCCGGAACCCCAAGCGGGCCGTTGTCTGTGCCACGACCGGGTTGCTCCGGCGGCTGGACGCCGAGGAGCTCGAAGGGGTGCTTTCCCACGAGCTGTCTCATGTCGCGCACCGGGACGTGGCGGTGATGACGGTTGCGTCCTTCCTGGGGGTGCTCGCCGGGCTGATCACCAGATTTAGCCTATATTCCGGAATGTCCGGCGGACTCGGCCACGCGGACGACGACGAGGAGGACAGCGGCACCCTCGTCGTTCTCGTGGTGGTACTCGTATCAACCATGGTCTATGCAATGTCGTTCGTGCTGACCAGGGCACTCTCCCGCTACCGCGAGCTGGCCGCGGACCGGTCCGGGGCGCTGCTCACCGGCCGGCCATCCGCGCTCGCGTCCGCGCTGACCAAGATCAGCGGCGACATGTCCCGCATCCCGACCCGCGACCTGCGGGCAGCCGAACCATTCAACGCGTTCTTCTTCGCGCCGGCGGTGGCGGGCGGGTTCAGCCTGTCCTCGCTGTTCTCCACCCACCCACCCCTGGACACCCGGCTGACGCGGCTCGCCCTGCTGTCGGCCGAACTCGGCGAGGCCAGATAGCAGGTCGCCGGATGCGGATCCTCGACGTACTGCTCGGCCGGTCCCGACCGGTCCAGCCGAACCTGGACCGGCTGTTCGCGCTGCCTGCTGCGGCCGTGACCCTGCAGGTGCGGTCGCAATGGCGACCCAGCGGGGTCGGATCGGTATGCGTCAAACCCGCGGAGGGCGGCGCGTTCGCCGGCCTGCAGGGGGAGATCGACCGGTTGCTCGCGCTCGACGGCGGCCGGTACGAGCGTCGGACCGACGCGTACGGCTACGTCTGGTTGATCCGGCGGACGGCGACCGAGGATCTCGCCGGGCTGGTCACCGATCTCCATGCGGTCAACGCCGCGTTGACCGACGCCGGCTTCGGCGCGGCGCTGCTATGCACCGTCGTAGCGTTCACCGACGACACCCGGCCGCTGGGGTTGATCTACCTGTACAAGCGGGGCACCTGGTACCCGTTCGCGCCACTCGACGATGAGCGTCGCGACAACCCGCTGGAACTCGAGGTCAGGGCAATCCTGGCGGACGACCTCCCGATCGAGCCCGATCTGTCGCGCTGGTTCCCGGTTTGGGGCTCGCCCGGTCTCGACGCACCGCGGCCGTAGGTCCCCGGAGGGGTCGCACCGCACACATGACCCGTTCGCTTGCTCCAGAAAGCGGTCCGAGGATCATTCCGAAACCAGTTCCTAGGCCATTTAGTGCGTGCCGTGGATCGCGCCGAGGGCGGTGTGGAGGTCTTCGGGGAGGGGGTCGGCGCCGGTGATGGTGGGTCACCGGCCTGGATCGTGATGGTGCGGTAGCGGCGGGCAGTCGTGGCGAACTTCTTGATGGACCAGCCGGTCGTGTTCTCGATTCACCGACTGACGGCGAGGGCGGCGAACACGATGGTCAGGTGCGCCTCGGTCGACTCGCGGGTGTGGTGGTAGGCAGGTCGGGCGGCGAGGTCGGACTTGCTCGTCCGGAAACTCTTCTCAACGTTTAGCAGCCGACTGTAGGCGGTGATCACCTGGTCGGGGTCGGGGTTTGCCAGGTTGGTGGCGTAGCCTTTGATCCCCGCCAGGGCGCGGTTCTTCGCTTCCAGCGTCCAGTCGACCGACTTCGTGGCGCCGGCCAGGCGCACATACTGGTTCCGCTTCACAGGGGTTTTCCCCGCGACGACTTTTTCCGCCTTGCCGATCAGGTCAACACCGGTGGCCGAGTTCCGGCACCCCACAGGGGCTGTGCACGCGGGCGTAGACCACAATAATCATGTCCGGCGGGAAACCGGACTCCGGACCTCCGCGGGGCGGCGCCGACCGCGCCCGGTGGTTCGGT
>NZ_CASGGV010000079.1:0-5567 GCF_949319125.1 Frankia sp. Hr75.2
TCTTCCCAAGCGATCACCGGCACCGGGTGGGGGCGAGTCCGACAGGCATACGCGGCCCCAGGCCCGCCGACGACTGAGCGCCCCCAACCTCACCGGACGGCCCCGGCTATTAAGAAATAACCCCAGAGTTCTCTGAGCTCTCTTCGTCCTCTGTAACCCTTGGACCAGGGCTTCTTCCTCGGATCTGCGTCGGCTCTGACACCTGACGAACCTTCGGGAATCCTGAAGGTCTATCGTCCCTGGTGTTCGTCTTGCGGCATCGGTGAGGTCGAGGGGGCTGGGGTTGGCGCTGGCGGTGGTGAGGGATCTTCGGGTCGCGCGGGCTCCGGCGACGGCGGAGGACCTGGAGGCGCTGGAGACCGACGTGCTGGCGGGGTTCGTGTTGGCGCGGGCGGCGGCGGGGCTGTCGGACGGGACGATCTCGTCGGACGTGGTGCATCTGGAGCAGGTGCAGACGTGGTTCGCGCGGCCGTTGTGGGAGATGGAGCCTTCCGACGCCGACGTCTACTTCGGGAAGGTGCTGCGGAGCACGGCGAAGGGCACGCGACTGTCGCGTGCTCAGGCACTCAAGACGTTCTTCCTGTTCCTGGAGCTGCGGCACAAGGTCGAGATCCATCAGATGACCGGGCGGGTTGTCGAGTGTCCGATCGACGAGCTGAACCGGCCCCGCGGCGGCCAGCAGGCCAGGCTCCGGATCCCGCCCACCGCCGAGCAGGTGACCAAGTTGTTCACCGGCTGGCGCCAGGAGCTGGCGACGTGCCGGAAGTTCGCGCCGGCCGCTCGGAACTACACGGCCTGCCGATTGATGGCCGACGTCGGGCTTCGGGTGAACGAGACTTGCAAGCTCGACCTGCCCGACATCAAGTGGGACCTGGGCAGGTTCGGCAAGCTCCACGTCCGTCTCGGGAAAGGCGCGCGCGGTTCGGGCCCGCGTGAGCGGATGGTCCCGCTGATCAACAACGCGGCCGGGACGCTGCGCTGGTTCGTGCAGGACGTGTGGGGCCAGTTCGGCGACGACCACACGAGACCCGGTGTTCCGCTGCTGCTGTCGGAGCGCAAGAACACCGATGGGACGGCCGCGCGGGTTGGGGACGAGACGATCCGTTCCGCGCTGGCCACGGCCGCCGCGACGCATCTGCCGGACTGGCCGGAGGTCGTCACCCCGCACGTGCTTCGGCACTTCTGTGCCTCCCAGCTCTATGCCTCGGGCATGGATCTGATCGCGATCCAGGAACTCCTGGGCCATGCCTGGATCGCCACGACCATGAGATACGTGCACGTCGCCGGCACCCACATCGAAGACGCCTGGATCGCAGGTCAGCAGCGCGCCGCCACCCGCCTGATGCAATTGCGAAGGGACTGATGATGACCGCACCTTCCTCCGGGCCGGCCGGCGCCTGCTGGGCGGGCGGGGACCTGGCTGGCGCGCTCACACGCGCCGCCGCTGGGGTTCCTTGCGAACTGGCCGGGGTCGAGCTGGACCTGACCGCGATAGCGGTCCGCGGCGCGACCGGGCACCGGCGCGAACCGCCCATCATCGGGAAGGAGGCCGACGGCATATGAGGTGGAACCTGCGCCTGGCGGCCGCCAACCGCGGCATCTGGAAGGCCAGCGAGCTCCAGCGGATGCTCGCCGAGCATGGGCTGAAGATCAGCGCCGGGAAGATGTCCGGCCTGTGGTCGGGCGAGCCGGCCAGCATCAAGCTCGAAGACCTCAACATCATCTGCGCCGTTCTCGGCTGCGGGGTCGAGGAGCTTCTCATCCCGCAGCCGGAGAAGGTCCAGCGGATCGGCGATCAGGAGCGGCCCGCGGCCGCGGCGTCGTCCGCAGGGATGACGGTGACGCCCAAGCGGCGCGATGGCCGGACGCTTCCACCTGCCTGATGGCCTACTCGCCCGATGGCCCGCCGGCCAGTTGTGTCGACTGTCTGGCCTGGGGGTGCTTGAACGGGCGGCGCTGCGCCGCCTGCACGATCTGGCGGCACAACGCCCACCGCCACGAGGAGGGCCCCTGCGCCGGTTGCCGCAGGCAGCAGCTGCTCCGCAAGGGCTACTGCCGGTTGTGCTGGAACCAGGCGAGGGCCGAGGCCATCGAGGTGAGGGCCGCCGGTGAGCCCCGCCACAGGGCCATCGCCTCCCGCTTCCTCGACCAGGTCGGGGCCTTCCACCAGCTCTTTTTCGCCGGCATGCACAACCAGCGCGGCTCGTCGACCACTCCCCGACGTCGCCACGAGCGACGCGGCCGACCTCGGCTGCAACCGCCGCCTCCGACGGGACCACCGGCGCTTCGGTGGATCCAGCCGAAGCTCTTCGACGTCGCCAGGGACTTCACCCGCTTCGACGAGGCGACCAGGATCGAGCACGACAATCCTTGGCTGGCCTGGGGCATCTACCTGGCCCACCAGATCGGCGAGGCCCACGGCTGGCGGCGGGGAACTCGCTACGACGTCCACCGCGGCCTGATCGTCGTGCTGTCCTCGCACGCCGCCGGCGACATCGTCCGGCACTCCGAGGTGTTTCCCGCGATGCGGGCCCTGGAGATCAGCGTCGAACGTGTCGCCGAAGTCCTGACCCCCATGGGCGTCCTCCTGGACGACCGTTCCTCCTCGTTCGAGAACTGGCTGGAGCGCAAGCTCGACGGCCTGGCCGAGGGGATCCGACAGCCCACCGAGGCGTGGCTGCGGACCATGCGCGACGGCGGCCCCCGCACCAAACCACGCGACCTGGCAACGGTCTGGACCCACATGGGCAACGTCCGTTCGACTCTCGTGACCTGGTCACAGCGCTACGACCACCTGCGCGAGGTCACCCGCGACGATGTTCTGGCCGCCTTGGACGGACATACCGGCTCACGCCGCGCCAACCTGCTGGTCTCGCTGCGATCCCTGTTCGCCTTCACCAAGAGGACCGGGAAGATCTTCCGAAATCCCACCCGGGGCATCCGCGTCGGCCAGCACCCCTACCAGCTCGCCCAGCGCCTCGAACAAGACGACGTCGACCAGGCCACCGAAGCGGCCACCACCCCCGCGGCCCGACTGGTCCTCATGCTCGCTGCGGTGCACGCCGCCCGGGCCGGCGCCATCCGCACTCTGCTCCTGGACGACGTCGATCTCGGCAACCGACGGCTCACCATCGCCGGCCGCACCCGCCTGATCGACGAGTTCAGCCACCAGATCCTGCTGGAATGGCTCGACTACCGCCGCAACCGCTGGCCGAGCACCGCCAACCCCCACCTGCTCATCAACCAGATGAGCGCACACAGCACCCGCCCGGTCAGCACGATCGACTTCGCCAAAAGGAAGCTACGCGGCCAGACCGCGACCCTGGAACGCCTACGCGTCGACCGGCAGCTCGAGGAGGCCCTGGCCCATGGCCCCGACCCGCTACACCTCGCCGCCGTCTTCGGCCTCGACCCCAAGACCGCCATCCGCTACGCCGAGAACGCCCGCGCACTCCTCACCAGCACGGCCGAGCATCAAGACCCCGCCGGTCGAGACGAACCCAAGGGTCCACAACCCACATAACTCCTGAAGACCCTTCGGTTCACCTTGAGGAACCCTCAGTCCGCCTGAACTCTGGGAAATCCCGGGGTCCCGGTAGGAACGGAACGAAAAACCGGTGTTGCTGTCAAAATTTTTGACGGCCCGAGGTCGAGTCCGCCAAGGTGGCGAGGCCCGGGTTTGGCAGGTCGGCGTACCGGGCGCCGAGGACCTCCACGTGGCCGGAGGTGGCCGAGCTCAGGCCGACCATGATCCGCATGGTTGTCGACTTGCCGGCCCCGTTGGGGCCGAGGAAGCCAGTCACGCGGCCCGGTCGGGCGGTGAACGAGACGTCGTTGACGGCGGTCATGCCGCGATAGCTCTTGGTCAGGTGGTCAACAGTGATCATGACCGGAAGCCTCGCCGCGGCCGGCCTTCCGGCACATCGGCGTCGAGGCCGGACCCGCCTCTGCCATTGGGGGGAGCGGCGTCTCGTTCTTTCGGTGGGTCTCCGACGCCTGGGCTGTCTCTAGGCTGGGTGTGTGTTCACTACCGGCCTGCGCTCGCTCTGGGACGAGCCCCGCGCCGCGGACACGCCCGAACGGGTGTGGCTCGACCGGGTGCTGGTCGGCGTGGTGATGGTGGCGGCGTTGCTCGAAGGAACCCTCCGAGAGGACGTCACCTGGGGGCCGGTCGTGACGATCGTGACGGTCGGACTTGCGCCGGTGCTGCTATGGCGGCGTGCTCACCCGTTGGTCTGCGTCGTGGTGGGCTTCGGCACCGGGATGGCGTTAGGACTGGCGAGCTGGCTGGGCGGGACCCCAGGCGTGGGCCTAAACACGATGATCTACATCCTGGTGCTCGTCTATTCGCTGGTCCGCTGGGGCACAGGGCGTCAGATCGTGATTGGGCTGCTGGTGGTTGCGGTCGCCGCGGTGTTCAGCTTTGCGACCGACTACACCGGGCCAGCCGAGCTCTTCGGCGGGTTGGCGGTCCTGGCGGCGGCGGCAGCGGGCGGAGCGGCGTTCCGCTACCGCGCCGAGAGTCGGCGCCGGGCGCTCGACCAGGTCCGCAGCCAGGAGCGCGTCGGCCTCGCGCGCGAGCTGCACGACTCGGTCGCCCACCACGTCTCGGCGATCGCTCTGCAAGCGCAGGCTGGCATGACGATGGCCGCGAAGCGACCTGAAGCGGCGCTCGAGGCGCTTGCGATCATCGAGGGGGAAGCGTCGCGGACGCTGGCGGAGATGCGAGCGATGGTCCGGGTGCTGCGTGACGGAGCGCCGGCGGAGTACGGTCCCCAGCCCGGCGTCGCCGACCTGGTGTTCCTCGCCCGCCGCGAACCGGACCCCGTCGTCGACGTGGAGTTGGCGGGTGATCTGGCCGGACTTCGGCCCCAGGTCGACGCCGCCGTGTACCGGATGGCGCAGGAGGCGCTGACCAACGCGCTGCGGCACGCCCGAAACGCCTCGCGTGTGGAGATCAGGGTCGTCGAGGGCGCAGGAAGGCTGCGGCTCCGCGTGACCGACGACGGCCAGATCGACCCGGCGCGGCCAGCGACCCACGGTTTCGGGCTGCTGGGGATGACCGAGCGCGTGCAGCTGCTCGGCGGCACGCTACGCGCTGGGCCGACGCCCGAGGGCGGGTGGGCGGTCGACGCCGAGCTGCCGATGGAGTTGCCCCTATGACGACGCGCGTGCTGGTGGCAGACGACCAGGATCTGGTGCGCACCGGCCTGTCGATGATCCTTGACGCCCCGCCCGACATCGAGGTCGTCGGCCAAGCCGCCGACGGCAAGGCCGCCGTCGAGCTGGCGCATCGGCTCCGCCCCGACGTGTGCCTGGTCGACATTCGGATGCCCGGGCTGGACGGCATCGAGGTGACCGAGCTCCTCGCAGGGCGGGGCGTAGCGGACCCCATCGCGGTGGTGGTGATCACGACGTTCGACCTGGACGAGTACGTCCACGGCGCGCTTCGGGCCGGAGCCCGAGGATTTCTCCTCAAGGATGCCGGGCCAGAGTTGCTGGTGCAGGCTGTCCATGCCGCCGCCGTCGGCGATGCCCTGATCGCGCCGAACATCACCCGCAGGCTG
>NZ_CASGGV010000080.1:0-5423 GCF_949319125.1 Frankia sp. Hr75.2
GGTTCGGCACCGACCGCCTCTGGGCGGTCGAGGACTGCCGCCTGCTGTCCCGCCGCCTTGAACGCGACCTGCTGGGAGCCGGCGAGCGTATCGTGCGCGTGCCCCCGAAACTGATGGCCCACGCCCGCGACGCAACGCGCACCTACGGCAAGTCCGACCCCATCGACGCCCTCGCGGTGGCCCGCGCAGCACTACGGGAACCCGACCTGCCCATGGCCCGTCTCGACGGCCCGGAGCGCGATATCCGGCTCCTCGTCGACCACCGCGACAGCCTCCTCGCCGAACGGACCCGCGTCATCAACAAGCTGCGTTGGCACCTGCACGAACTCGACCCCGGCGTGGCAGCCGCCCGCCCGTAGCCTCTGGCGGCCCAAGCACCTCCATGCCGTCACCGAACGGCTCGCCACGCACGAGACCCTGGTAGCCCGACTCGCACGCGACCTCGCCGACCGATGCCGTGATCTGACCGAACAGATCCAACGCCTCGCAGCCGAGCTCGAACCGCTCCTCGCCGCACAAGCACCGGCCCTGCTCGAGATCCCAGGCTGCGGCACACTGACCGCCGCGAAGATCCTCGGAGAGACCGCCGGCACCGCCGCTTCCGTTCCCGGCACGCCTACGCCCGCCACAACGGCACCGCGCCACTACCGGTCTGGTCCGGCAACCCCAGCCGACACCGCCTGTCGAGAACCGGGAACCGTCAACTCAACGCGGCCATCCACCGCGTCGCGATCACGCAAGCTCACTACCATCCAGCTGCCCGCGACCTGCTCCAACGCCGACGCGCCACCGGAGACACCGTCTCCGAATCGATCCGCGTCCTCAAACGCCGACTCTCCGACGTGATCTACAAGGCCCTCCTCGCCGACGCACCCCGCGACGACACCCCCGATCTCGCGGCAGCCAGTTGACATAGGAGCAAGTGGACGCCACTATCCCTGCTCCCGCCACCCACCCCCGTCTCCAACCGAGACCTCGACGACCACGGGACGTACCGGGACTCACTCAGGAACGGCACAGCAACCACCACAAAGCGCGCTCCTAAAGAAGGACGCCGAGCCAGACAAAGATGGAGAACTTCTCCCAGCAGGTGCCGGTGGGGCCGCCGCGGCCCGCGTTCCGAGGCTGACCGAACGCCGGCTGACCGGTCGTCGTTCCCGGTCGCTGTTGCCGGTCGAGGTGACGGTGCTGTCTGAAACAGGCCGCGTTGTCGTCGGGCGGGCAGGTGGACCTCGGGGCGGCCGGTCCGGGGCCGTGCCCGGGTGTGGCGGTCGGTCGGGTGGACGTCGGGGGTGTGGGTGGGGTGGTGGTGGTCGGCCAGGGTGGTCTGTGGACGCCGCCGCCGGAGCGGCCTCAAGAGGCCATCAGGCCCCCGACCTGGGCTTCTGTTGTCCCCGCCGGGCGCGGAAAAGTCCGACACGGGGGCTGCGGGGTACGTGGTGTCTCGTCAGGGCCGCTGCCCGCGAAGGCTTGCGGAACGCATCCCATACTGATCCGTCAAAGGTTCGGCGGGGACGGACACGTGCGGCCCTTTAGGCGCGCGAACGGAACACTCCACCCCGCGGCGAGAAACCGAACACGATGTCAGATCGCCCGGGGCCGACCGCGAGGACCACGTCGCCGGGTGCGCGCCGCCGCAGCCAGATCGCCGGGTGCCGACCGCGGGAGCCACGTCGCGATCAGCGCTGCCGGTGAGATCGTCCGGCCGCTGATCTCACTGAGGAGGATCCACACTCAATGTCGATAGAACACCGGCGTGGCGCGTCTCTCAAGGGCCCTTGAACTGCCCGCGGTCACCAACGAACGACTGACGGATCGTATTTCGATTGGCGTTCTTGCGTGTGTCGTTCCTCGAGATCTGGGCGACGAGGTACTCGCGGAAACGAGACAGCTGGAACAGTGGACGAGGCTGCTACCGGCCAGGGTCGTCATGTATTTCACCATGGCGAACTTGCCTCCCGCCGGCTCGTAGCCGTTGACGGCGTCCACCTCGACGTCGCTCTGGCGTGTCAACGTGAACCTCACCCTCCCTGTCATCCAGGCCCTGCCTGACGGCTCCCATCTCTGGCTGACGGGTGACCGGCGGCGGCAGGCCGCGGGCGGGGTCAGGGCTCGACGACGACCCGCAGGACGCCTCTGGAGCGGTCGCGGGCGGTCTCGAACGCGGCCGCGGCGTCGTCGATCGGGAACCGGTGGGAGATCAGCATCTGGGGGATCTCCGGCCGGGCGGCGAGCATGTCCGCCACCTCCGCGAACTCGCGGCGGCCGTCGTGCGCGCTGTACCCGAGCGACGGCCGCAGCGCGACCTCCTTCAGGGCCAGCTCGGAGTGCGGCAGCGTGACGCCCTGCAGGATGCCGGCGTAGACCACGGTCCCCCGCGGCCGGGCCAGCTCGATGGCGCGGTGCAGCGCGCTCTCGCTGCCGCCGGTCTCGATCACCACGTCGTAGTCCGTTCCGGGCGCCACGGCACCGAGGCGTTCGCGGGCCTCGTACTGGTGCGGATGGCGCGCCTCGACGGCGACCTCCGCCGCGCCGAGCGCCTGCGCCGCCGCGGCGGCGAGGATGCCGATGCCGCCCGCGCCGACGACCGCGACCCGGCTGCCCGGCCCCACCCCGCCGAGCCGGGCGGCGTGCCACGCGACCGACCCGGGCTCCACCAGACAGGCGTCGCGCAGCGCGAGCCCGGTGGGCAGCGGGGTGAGCGCCCGGCGCGGGGCACGGAAGTACTCGGCCATCCCGCCGGGCGCCGTCATTCCCAGCGCGCTGCCCAGCAGGGTGTCGCAGAACTGCCGGTTCCCGGCGTCGCAGTGGGCGCAGTTCCGGCAGCCGACGATCGCCTCGACGGCGACCGGCGTGCCGTCGGCGGTGACCCCGGCGATTTCGTGCCCGGCGATCTGCGTGCTGCCGTAGTCGAGATACAGGAAGTCCGACGCGCAGATGCCGACCGCCGCCACCCTGATCAGCTCGCCGTCGCCGGCCGGCTCGTCGACCTCGACCAGCTCGACGCCCGGCGGCGCGTTGCGGACCGCCTTCATCCGCGAGCCTGGCCGGGTGCGTCGGTGCCGCCTTGGGCGCCGGTGCCGTCGGGCCTGCCGTCGGACGCGGGCTCACGTGGGCGACCGACGGCGCCGCAGTCCGCCAGCTCGTCGATCTCGGACGCGCTCAGCCCGGCCTCCTCCAGCACCGCGCGCGTGTGCTGGCCCACCGGCGGCGGGGGGTAGCTCTCGGCCGGCGGTCGCTCGCCGTCGGCGTCGCGCAGGCGGACCGGGGAGCGCGGGACGGTCAGGCCGCCCACGTTCTGCAGCAGGCCGCGGGCGGCGACGTGCGGATCGCCCGGCAGGTCCGTGGCGCGGTTCACCCGCACCACGCTCGCGCCGAGGGGGCCGAGCTTCGCCACCCAGTCCTCGGCCCGCGCCGCCCGGAACTTCGCGGCGAGCTGCCCGGTCACCGCGTCCGGGTCGTCCCACCGGTGCAGCGTGGGCACGAGGTCCGCCAGCCCGAGCGCCGTACACAGCGCCGCCCAGGTGCGCGGCTCCGCGGCGGTCACGGCGATCCAGGTGCCCTCCGCGCACTCGTAGAGGTGCCGGTCCGGCCCTGCGGGAACGCCCCGCGGACCGGAGTCGATGATCCCGTCGGCGGAGGACAGCAGCCAGGTCGCCGACTCGGAGAGGCTGATGTCGAGCTGGCTGCCCCGGCCCGTCCGGTCCCGCTCCCGCAGCGCGGCGAGGATGCCGACGCTCGCCATGAGCGCGCCGACGGGGATGGGGAGGACCAGCTGCGGCTGCCAGGGCAGGCCCGGCTCCAGCGCCGTCAGCAGTCCCGAGTGGGCCGCGAACGACAGGTCGTGGCCGGACCACTGCGCATACGGCCCGTCCTGGCCGTAGCCCGTGATCGAGCACCAGACGAGCCCGGGTGCCCGCGCCGCCGCGTCGGCGTACCCGAAGCCCCGCTCGGCCATGGCGCCGGGCCGCTCGTTCTCGACGAGCACGTCCGCGTGTGCGGCCAGGCGCCCGAGCACCCCCAGCCCGCGGGGATGACGGAGGTCGAGGGCGATCGACCGCTTGCCGCGGTTCAGCCCGATCGGGCCGTCGAACAGCCGACCCTTCGGCGACTCGACCCGGATCACGTCCGCGCCCAGGTCCGCGAGCAGGACGGTGCAGAAGCCGCCGGGTGGCAGCCGGGTGAGATCCAGCACCGTGACCCCGCTCAGGGGCAGCTTCGGATCAGGATCAGTCATCGGTCCCTCCTGGGGCGACCCTCGGCAGAACCTCGCGCTCGAACAGCCGCAGGCTCGACCAGGCCAGGTCGATCGGCATGCCCCCGCAGAGCGGGTGGAAGTTCGCGAACGGGGTCCGGGACGCCCGCAGCTCGGTCACGAGCTGATCGGGCGTCCCGACGCGGAACTGTCCGCTCGCCCGCAGCTCGTCGACGTCGGCGACCGAGTGGTAGGGAGTCGAGACGTCGGCCTGCGCCTGCCAGGCGCCGTACGTGTTCATCTGGTGCAGGAAGTAGGGCGCCATCTGCTGCCAGCCCTTGTCCGGGTCCTCCGCGAGCACGGTCGTCCGGGTGGCGCCGATCGGGCTCGGGCCCGGGTCCGGACGCCCGAGCCGTTGGACCTCGTCCCGGTAGAACTCCCACACCCGCAGGTCCGAGGGGATGAAGCCGTCGGCGATGCGGGCGGCCCGCCGCGCGGCGGGCTCGCTGCTGCCCCCGAGCGAGATCCAGGGGCCGCTGGGCCGGTAGGGGCCGGGCGTGAGGTGCACCCGGCGCCCGCGGTAGTCGAAGGGCTGTCCCGAGAACGCCGCCTTGAGTGTCGTGACCACCTCGGTGACGCGACGCGGCCGCTCTTTCATCGGAACGCCGAACAGCTCGAACTCCTCGCGCACGTAGCCGGCGGCCACCACGAGGTCGACCCGGCCACGGCTGAGGTTGTCGAGCACGAGCAGGTCCTCGGCGAGCCGGAGAGGGTCGTGGAACGGCGCGATGAGCGCCGCGATGCTGAACCGGACGGTCTTCGTGCGCGCGGCCATGGCGGCGAGCATGACGACCGGGCTCGGCAGGTAGCCGTCGGCGGAACCGTGATGCTCGGAGAGGGTGACGGCGGAACAGCCCAGCCGGTCGGCCCACTCCACCATGTCCAGGGCCGCGGCGTAACGGTCCGCCGTCGCCGTGCCGGCGAACTCGGGGTTGCGGAAATCAAAGCGCAGTGCGAATCGCATGCGATCCACCTTCCGTCGCTGGGTGCCGTCGCCAGCAAGGGCGAACCGCGGGACCCGTGACCATCGGTGGGTACCGGGCGGCTACCTGCCGCCGCGGTACCCACCAGGCGTGTGCAGGACGACGGCGGCCGGCCACGCCACGTCGTGTCCTGCCGTGCCGTGCCGCCTGCGGCGTGCTCGCTCCGGCTCCCCGCGCCGGACTAG
>NZ_CASGGV010000081.1:0-5422 GCF_949319125.1 Frankia sp. Hr75.2
CAGGTAGAGAGCGAATCCCCACTGGGCGGCGGATCCGGTGTAGCGCAGCCGCATCAGCGGGATGGTTTCGCCGTCGGCGAGGTGGCCCTCGACGTAGGCGAACTGGCCGCGGTAGCGGAGGCGTAGCTCGGCGAGTTGGGGCCAGCGGGTGGCCGCGTGGGCGTGTAGCCGCTGGGACAGCGACGCCTTGGTCGACTCCGGCGGGGTGGCCATGGGTCCCATCGTGCCGGACCGGTCGATGACGGTGTGTCGCGCGGGGTGCGGCCCGGCGATGGGGCATCGTCGTGCCCTCGTCTGGACCTGTAGGGCGTGGAATGCCCCTGATGCCCGTGCTTTCCGCTCGCCCGGTGACGTTGCGTGCCGGTGAGCGCCGCCGTCTCAAGACGAGGGCCTACGGCCACAAGACCCCGTACCGTGACCGGGTCCGCGCCGAGATCGTGCTGCTGGCGGCCCGTGGAACGCCCAACGCCCGGATCGCTGTCCGTGTGCGCACCACGGTCGACACGGTACGTACCTGGCGGGGCCGGTTCGCTGACCTGGGCGTCGAGGGTCTGGCTGACCGCAAACGATCCGGCCGTCCGCCGCGGTTCACCCCGTTGCAGGTCGCCGAGGTCACGGCGTTGGCGTGCCAGTTACCCGCCGAGACGCGCACGCCGCTGGCGCGCTGGTCGTGCCCGGAACTGGCCCGTGAAGCGGTCGCTCGCGGCGTCGCCGACGCGGTGTCCGCGTCCACGGTGCGCCGGTGGCTGGACCAGGATTCGATCAAACCCTGGCAGTACCGTTCCTGGATCTTCGTCCGTGACCCGGAGTTCCGCCCGAAGGCCGCCCGCGTTCTGGACCTGTACGCCCGCACCTTCGACGGCACACCGCTGGGCGACGACGAATATGTGGTCTCCTGCGATGAGAAGACCTCGATCCAGGCCCGCTGCCACCCCACCCTGGCGCCGGGCAAAGCCCGCGCGATGCGCGTCAACCACGAGTACGACCGCGGTGGGGCCGTCGCCTACCTCGCCGCCTGGGACGTCCACCGCGCGCAGGTCTTCGGCCGCTGCGAACCGACCACCGGGATCGTCCCGTTCATGAACCTGGTCACCCAGGTCATGACCCGCGAGCCCTACGCCAGCGCCACACGCGTCTTCTGGATCGTCGACAACGGCTCCTCCCACCGCGGCAACGCCGCGATCAGACGCCTGACCACGGCGTTCCCGAACGCGGTCATGGTCCATACCCCCGTGCACGCCTCCTGGTTGAACCAGGTGGAGATCTTCTTCTCCGTCGTGCAACGCAAAGTTGTCTCACCCAACGACTTCACCGACCTGGCCCAGGTCACCGACCGGCTCCGAGCCTTCGAGGACCGCTACAACGCCACCGCAGCGCCGCTCCAGTGGAGGTTCACCACCACCGACCTGGACGATCTACTGGCCAGACTCGACCGGCACACACCCGACCGACAGGAACAATCCTCAGCCCCACAGGCCGCCTGATCAACCCCCGAAGGACTTACGGGCCAGACCACTTAGTTCTCGGCGTGCGGCGAACCGCTGGATTTGAGCAACCGGCGACCGTCGATGGACACGGTCACCCGGGAGATGATGTTCTCGGTGTCGTAGAAGCGAAAGTGCCATGCCGCCGCCGGCGGAGTGCGGCTCAGCGCGACCGACATCCTGTAGAAACTGGTGGTCACCTGTCGGACCGCGAGTTTTCTGGCCCGCTCGTGCGCCGCCACCAGGTCCCTGGGAAGCGGCGATCTCGTCAGTGCCGCCGTCAGTACCAGATGGCCCTGGTCGGGGATTTCCACAGCACCTTCCGACCGCGTGCACACTATCTGCTTGAACTCATAGGCAAAGCCGTGACGATCAGGCTCGGTGACCGCGGTCGGCTGCGTCCCGCAGACTTCGATCACCCACTGACCCGCACGGCCGCCTCGGGCCATGAGTCCCGTCCCCGCACTGGACATCGCTGGGCTCAATGCTGTTCGCACCACACCCGTGTTCGAGAGGAAGGCAACCTGCCACCGCGAGCCCTCGCCGCTGCCACCCAGTAGCTCGACGGCCATCCGCATGGCCTCCTGGAACGTCAGCTTGGCAGGGCGGGTGTCACCCTGAGTCGGTATGTCCCAGACGCGGCCTTCCATGGCCCGGATCTGCTGGGCCAGACTCAGTACGTAATCGCCGCTCTTCTCGTCGACCTGAACGGAGAAGAAGTCGGCATTTAGGATGTCGGACCTCATGCCAGGGTCGCGGACCACCCCGGTCGACGCGTCCACGCCGACACACCGCACGCTCTCCGCCAGCGTCGGGTCAAAGAAAGCAATGATCCACGTAGGCAGCTCGCCATTGTGCTTGTCGCATTCGAGTCTGGCAAGGACGAACAGGTCGTCGCTGCCGCCGATCGATCCGGTCGGCGCATTGAAGGCCGATTCCAGTGCGGCCCGAACCGCCACGGTCGAGTCGACGAAATTCTGTTCCAGGACGACCGGCCGGAAGTATGAGTACCTGCGCGAGATTTTAGTGAAGTGACTGGGGTCTATCTTTTCGATCGTTCGGTGGTCTGGATGTAGATGGTTGAATGCACAGGAGAATACGGTTACCGATCCCTCTGAAAACTCGGGGTCTTTTTCGTAGAGGTGCATCTCGGGGAGCTTATGGATCTCACTGTCCACGACGGCGTAAGGCCTGATGACGTTCGTAGCCTCGTCGAAGAACTCGGTGATCCAAAGGCGGCTGGTTCCGTCGACGACATCCGCGAACTCCCAGTCCCATACGTTGGCCAAGGAGTACAGCGTCGCTACCCCCTGTTGGGAGATGCCAAACAAGTCGCCCTGTGGATTATACCTCGCCTTGACCAGCGCCACGGCATCCTTGGCCCGCAAGAATCGGCGGCGAACATCATGGCCTTCGATCGTGGCGAGCAGCTGATGCACTGCTCGCCGGTAGTCCTGGGGACGGCGAAAATCCGCGTGGGACAGGGCGGACAGACGAGCGCCCCGGGCTCCGGGAACATCCTCGAGGAGCACCGGAAGGATGCGGACGCCAGACCTTTCGGCCAGATCCAGCTCGCGCTCGACCCATTCCGAGCCGATGGAGCCTGTCGACAGCACCACCACCAGGCAGTCCGCGCTGCGGATCGCGCTTTCGATGGCGGATAGATCCGTTCCGACCTTAAGGGCGTGCTCATCGAGCCAGACCTCTAGCCGGGCGCGCTCCAGGTCGGACGCGAGCCTGCGCGCGAAATCTCTGTCCTTTGTGCTGTAGGAAAGAAAGACCTGCACGAGGGCACCTCGGATGCACGTGGGGCGGTCGGCCGGCTCGCCAGCATCGTCGGCGTCTCGTTCCTGGCGCTGGCCACTGGGCCAGTTTACGGGTCACGCAAACCCATTGGTTGACCTCCGACGGCAGGACACGCTGCGGTGGGTGGCGCGCACGGAGCGTAGTTGCTCCAGGGGGCGGTGGATGGCCGCCCGCACCGATCCCCGGCCTGTCTGAGCCCGCTGGTGTCGCGCACGTCCTGGAGAACCGCATGCCCGTCGTTGCCATCGGAGCGTCTCGATGGTCCGCTTTGACTTCTGGTCTGGCGTACGGCGCATCCTCGGGTGGCTCGCTGTCCGCCCCCTTTTCCGGCGCGCTTCGCCGAGCGATGCCGCGTCCCTCGACAAGGCTGTGGTACGTATGCTCCTAGCGTCGGTGCGGCAGCTGGGAGACGAAAAATGTTGCGGGACTGGGCGCGGAGTAGATGGACGGCGGTGGTTACTGGCTTGCTCGCCGGTGCTGGAACCGGGCTTGCCGTCTACCAGGGAAGCCGGCTCGAGGGCCAGAGCCTGTTCATTCTGTGTGGCACCACTGCGGGCGGTGTGGCAGCGCTGGTCATCCACGGATACGCTAGTAGCATCCGGCTCACCGAGCTGACTCTGTCGATTCCTCAGTTCAGTAACGCGCAGTTCGTCGTCACCAAGGACAATAAAGCGGTCGCCTGGCGGCTGTTCATCGAGATGGTAACCAGGGTCTCACTCCAGCCGCTGGACCAGGGCACCGGCAAGATACGCGAGGCGATGAACTCTCTCTACGCGCTGTTCGGAATTACGCGGCAGACCCTCGCCGAGGCGCAGCCGTCCCGGCGGATAGGGAACGCGCCGACGGTCGAGCACCTTGCCGTGGCCATGCTCAACAAGGAGCTGCGGCCGTTTCTTTCGAGGTGGCACCCGAGGCTACAGGCCTGGGAGAACGAGCATCCGGGCGAGTTGGAATCGGCGTGGCCAGACGACGAAGAATGCCGGCAGGAGCTTTCCTCGATGCAGGCCCGGCTGATCCGGTATGCCGCCGGCTTCGGCGAACTGAGCGGCGTCACTAACGTGCAAGCGATAATGGGCGGCGAGTTTCCACCCGGCTGAGGGCCCTCGCGGCCTTGCCGGTTGCCGCACGGTTCGGACTGGCGGTTTGGTACCGCATCAGACCAATTGTAAGCCTGGAATTGACTCGGGCCTCGGTTGGGCGTCAGCCTCTCGCTACACGGCCCCACCAGAAACCCCAGGCAGCACCGATCGCCTGCACGTCCGCAAACTTGCCGGGGCCCTGGGTTCCTGGCGCCCGCCCCCGTTTCCCCGAGGCAGCCTCTGGGCACCTCATGATATGGTGGCCGCAAGGCACATACGGGGGCGAATGTGACAATCAATTTGAGTTTCCGTCGGCGTCGCCATAGCCGACTTTCGACCGCGAAAGCGTCAATTGCACGATATCATGCGTTTATATCTTACAGTCATGCGCTTGACGGTGAACTCGCCCCCGCTTTGGAACGTGGCCTTCAACGGCTTGCGCGGCCATGGTACCGGAGGCGAGCGCTACGAATCTTCCGCGACAAGGTAAGCTTGTCGGCGAATCCAAATCTTTGGGCGTCAATCGAAGATTCCTTGGCCGCCTCCGACTACTTCATTTTACTGGCGTCACCAGAGGCCGCTGCTTCCAGATGGGTCGCTAGAGAGGTGGCGTGGTGGCGGGCGCACAGAGATCGCGATCGCATATTGATCGTCTTGACTGGCGGCAACGTCGCCTGGAATGAAGGTAATCAGGATTTTGACTGGTCAGTCACCGACTTGCTGCCACCGTCGGCGAGAGGCTGGCTCACCTCAGAGCCACTCATGGTCGACCTGCGGGGCATCCGCTCTGAAAACCTCTCGATCCGGCACAACAGCAGGTTTCGTCACGAGGTCGCGACGTTGGCCGCGCCGATCCATGGGCGGCCGAAGGAAGATTTGGAAAGTGAGGACCGCCGGCTTCACCGCAAGGCTATGCGCCTAGCGAGTGTGACTGCCGGCCTACTCGTAATTCTACTCATCGCCGCGCTAGTTGCCACTAACATAGCGGTTGAGCAATGGGAGGCAGCCCGCGAACAACAACGAGTGACGGCCGCACGTGCAATGAGCCTTTTT
>NZ_CASGGV010000082.1:0-5419 GCF_949319125.1 Frankia sp. Hr75.2
CATGGCCAGGGCTTAGTGTTTCTGGTTGTGGTGGGAAATTCCTTTGGCAATGATAGACTCATACGAGAATCTGTCTTGTCAGGATCGGTTGGGCTTGGCGGCCCGGCCATCTCTTTCAAAGCATTGATGGAGAGTTTGATCCTGGCTCAGGACGAACGCTGGCGGCGTGCTTAACACATGCAAGTCGAGCGAGGAGCTTGCTCCTAGCGGCGAACGGGTGAGTAACACGTGGGCAACCTGCCCCAAGCTCTGGAATAACTCCGGGAAACCGGGGCTAATGCCGGATATGACATCATCGGGCATCTGGTGGTGTGGAAAGATTTATCGGCTTGGGATGGGCCCGCGGCCTATCAGCTTGTTGGTGGGGTGATGGCCTACCAAGGCGACGACGGGTAGCCGGCCTGAGAGGGCGATCGGCCACACTGGGACTGAGACACGGCCCAGACTCCTACGGGAGGCAGCAGTGGGGAATATTGCGCAATGGGCGAAAGCCTGACGCAGCGACGCCGCGTGAGGGATGACGGCCTTCGGGTTGTAAACCTCTTTCAGCAGGGACGAAGCGAGAGTGACGGTACCTGCAGAAGAAGCACCGGCCAACTACGTGCCAGCAGCCGCGGTAATACGTAGGGTGCAAGCGTTGTCCGGAATTATTGGGCGTAAAGAGCTCGTAGGCGGCCTGTCGCGTCGGCTGTGAAAACCCGGGGCTCAACCCCGGGCCTGCAGTCGATACGGGCAGGCTAGAGTCCGGTAGGGGAGACTGGAATTCCTGGTGTAGCGGTGAAATGCGCAGATATCAGGAGGAACACCGGTGGCGAAGGCGGGTCTCTGGGCCGGAACTGACGCTAAGGAGCGAAAGCGTGGGGAGCGAACAGGATTAGATACCCTGGTAGTCCACGCCGTAAACGTTGGGCGCTAGGTGTGGGGGACCTTCCACGGCCTCCGTGCCGCAGCTAACGCATTAAGCGCCCCGCCTGGGGAGTACGGCCGCAAGGCTAAAACTCAAAGGAATTGACGGGGGCCCGCACAAGCGGCGGAGCATGTGGCTTAATTCGATGCAACGCGAAGAACCTTACCAGGGCTTGACATGCAGAGAAATCCTGTAGAGATATGGGGTCCTTAGGGGCTCTGCACAGGTGGTGCATGGCTGTCGTCAGCTCGTGTCGTGAGATGTTGGGTTAAGTCCCGCAACGAGCGCAACCCTTGTCCTATGTTGCCAGCGAGTCATGTCGGGGACTCATAGGAGACTGCCGGGGTCAACTCGGAGGAAGGTGGGGATGACGTCAAGTCATCATGCCCCTTACGTCCTGGGCTGCACACATGCTACAATGGCCGGTACAATGGGCTGCGATACCGCGAGGTGGAGCGAATCCCAAAAAGCCGGTCTCAGTTCGGATCGGGGTCTGCAACTCGACCCCGTGAAGTCGGAGTCGCTAGTAATCGCAGATCAGCAATGCTGCGGTGAATACGTTCCCGGGCCTTGTACACACCGCCCGTCACGTCACGAAAGTCGGTAACACCCGAAGCCGGTGGCCCAACCCTTGTGGGGGGAGCCGTCGAAGGTGGGACCGGCGATTGGGACGAAGTCGTAACAAGGTAGCCGTACCGGAAGGTGCGGCTGGATCACCTCCTTTCTAAGGAGCTTTCTGGCTGGGTGCCCCTGTAGTGGGTGGTTGCCTGGTCCAGGGCGATGGTCAGTCGAGTGGCTGGTCTGGATGCTCATGGGTGGAACGCTGACTTGTTCTGCTGGCTGCTGGTTCGGATTCTGGGTTCCTGTGTGGGCTTGGGGTTGGGGCTGGGGTTGGTGGGTCGGTACGCTGTTGGGTCCTGAGGGAGTTAGGTGCCCTCGTGTGTGGCCCTGCTTTTGTTCAACGTGCCTCGGTGGCCTTCGGGTTGTCGGGGTTGTTGGGCGGGGTGGGTGTGCGGGCTGGTTGTGGTGGGATACCGCTGTCGCCTTTTGGGTGATGGGTTTGGTCTCACGGGCGCGGCTGGTTTCCGTTCGTAGTTTGAGAACTGCACAGTGGACGCGAGCATCTTTATCTTTGTGGCCAAGTTATTAAGGGCGCACGGTGGATGCCTTGGCACCAGGAGCCGATGAAGGACGTGGGAGGCTGCGATATGCCTCGGGGAGCTGTCAACCGAGCTATGATCCGAGGATTTCCGAATGGGGAAACCCGGCAGGGCTTTAAATCCTGTCACCCATGCCTGAACACATAGGGCATGTGGAGGGAACGCGGGGAAGTGAAACATCTCATTACCCGCAGGAAGAGAAAACAACCGTGATTCCGCGAGTAGTGGTGAGCGAAAGCGGATGAGGCTAAACCAGTTTCGTGTGATAGCCGGCAGGCGTTGCGTAGCTGGGGTTGTGGGACTGTTCTGATGTTGCTGCCGCTTCGTCGAAGAGTTAGAAAGCGTGTTGTTAGCCGAAGGTCATGCGAATGGACCGCCATAGAGGGTAATAGCCCTGTAGGTGAAAACGGCACGTCTCTTGAGCAGTATCCCAAGTAGCACGGAGCCCGTGAAATTCCGTGTGAATCTGGCGGGACCACCCGCTAAGCCTAAATACTCCCTGGTGACCGATAGCGGACTAGTACCGTGAGGGAAAGGTGAAAAGTACCCCGGGAGGGGAGTGAAATAGTACCTGAAACCGTGTGCCTACAATCCGTGGGGGCTGGGCTTTTCGGAGCCTGGTGACCGCGTGCCTTTTGAAGAATGAGCCTGCGAGTTTGCGGTGTGTGGCGAGGTTAACCCGTGTGGGGTAGCCGTAGCGAAAGCGAGTCCGAATAGGGCGTTGAGTCGCATGTCCAAGACCCGAAGCCGAGTGATCTACCCATGGCCAGGTTGAAGCGCGGGTAAGACCGTGTGGAGGACCGAACCCACCAGGGTTGAAAACCTGGGGGATGAGCTGTGGGTAGGGGTGAAAGGCCAATCAAACTCGGTGATAGCTGGTTCTCCCCGAAATGCATTTAGGTGCAGCGTCACGTGTTTCTTGCCGGAGGTAGAGCACTGGATGGCCTAGGGGGCCTACAAGCTTACTGAAGTCAGCCAAACTCCGAATGCCGGTAAGTGAAGCGTGGCAGTGAGACTGCGGGGGATAAGCTTCGTAGTCGAGAGGGAAACAGCCCAGATCGCCAGCTAAGGCCCCTAAGCGTGCGCTAAGTGGAAAAGGATGTGGAGTCGCATAGACAACCAGGAGGTTGGCTTAGAAGCAGCCACCCTTGAAAGAGTGCGTAATAGCTCACTGGTCAAGTGATTCCGCGCCGACAATGTAGCGGGGCTCAAGCGCACCGCCGAAGCTGCGGCATGCATAGTGAACCCGGCCTTTTCGGAGGTCCAGGTCTGTGCGTGGGTAGGGGAGCGTCGTATGGCGTGTGAAGCGGCGGGGTGACCCAGCCGTGGATGCCATACGAGTGAGAATGCAGGCATGAGTAGCGAATGACGGGTGAGAATCCCGTCCGCCGAATGACCAAGGGTTCCTGGGGCAGGCTTTTCCGCCCAGGGTGAGTCGGGACCTAAGGCGAGGCCGACAGGCGTAGTCGATGGACAACGGGTTGATATTCCCGTACCGGCGCTGACGCGCCCATGCTGAACCTGGTTTGTGCTAACCGTTCTGGTTTTTGTTCTGCCTTCGGGTGGGGCTTGGGCTGGTCGGGATCCCGGCTGGTAGTAGGCAAGCGATGGGGTGACGCAGGAGGGTAGTCCAACCCAGGAGGTGGTTTTCCTGGGGCAAGGGTGTAGGGCGAAGTGCAGGTAAATCCGTGCTTCATGTGCCTGAGACCTGATGCCGAGCCGATTGTGGCGAAGTGGGTGATCCCATGCTGCCGAGAAAAGCCTCTAGCGAGTGTCAGGGCCGCCCGTACCCTAAACCGACACAGGTGGTCAGGTAGAGAATACCGAGGCGTGCGAGTGAACTGTGGTTAAGGAACTCGGCAAAATGCCCCCGTAACTTCGGGAGAAGGGGGGCCACTTCCTGTGTAGGAGTTTACCTCCGAAGCGGGGAGGGGCCGCAGAGACCAGGGGAAAGCGACTGTTTACTAAAAACACAGCTCCGTGCGAAGTCGTAAGACGATGTATACGGAGTGACGCCTGCCCGGTGCTGGAACGTTAAGGGGACGGGTTAGCTCTTCGGGGCGAAGCTCAGAACTTAAGCGCCAGTAAACGGCGGTGGTAACTATAACCATCCTAAGGTAGCGAAATTCCTTGTCGGGTAAGTTCCGACCTGCACGAATGGCGTAACGACTTTCCTACTGTCTCAACCACAGACTCGGCGAAATTGCATTACGAGTAAAGATGCTCGTTACGCGCGGCAGGACGGAAAGACCCCGGGACCTTTACTACAGCTTGATATTGGTGTTCGGTTCGGTTTGTGTAGGATAGGTGGGAGACTGTGAAGCTGGGACGCCAGTTCCGGTGGAGTCATTGTTGAAATACCACTCTGGTCGTACTGGATGTCTAACCTCGGTCCGTGATCCGGATCAGGGACAGTGTCAGGTGGGTAGTTTAACTGGGGCGGTTGCCTCCTAAAGGGTAACGGAGGCGCCCAAAGGTTCCCTCAGCCTGGTTGGCAATCAGGTGTTGAGTGCAAGTGCACAAGGGAGCTTGACTGTGAGACAGACATGTCGAGCAGGTGCGAAAGCAGGGACTAGTGATCCGGCGGTGGCTTGTGGAAGCGCCGTCGCTCAACGGATAAAAGGTACCCCGGGGATAACAGGCTGATCTTGCCCAAGAGTCCATATCGACGGCAAGGTTTGGCACCTCGATGTCGGCTCGTCGCATCCTGGGGCTGGAGTAGGTCCCAAGGGTTGGGCTGTTCGCCCATTAAAGCGGTACGCGAGCTGGGTTTAGAACGTCGTGAGACAGTTCGGTCCCTATCCGCCGCGCGCGCAGGAGACTTGAGAAGGGCTGTCCCTAGTACGAGAGGACCGGGACGGACGAACCTCTGGTGTGCCAGTTGTTCTGCCAAGAGCATGGCTGGTTGGCTACGTTCGGAAGGGATAACCGCTGAAAGCATCTAAGCGGGAAGCTCGCTTCGAGATGAGGTCTCCCACAGGGTAGCCTGGTAAGGCCCCCGACTAGATGATCGGGTTGATAGGCCGGAGGTGGAAGTGCGGCAACGCATGGAGCTGACCGGTACTAATAGGCCGAGGGCTTGACCACAAAGATTCTGCTGTTCTGCGTCCACTGTGCGGTTCTCGGGCTGCGACCGGTTTCGGTTGGGTCTGATAGTGTTTCGGTGGCTTTGGCGAAGGGGAAACGCCCGGTTCCATTCCGAACCCGGTAGCTAAGCCCTTCAGCGCCGATGGTACTGCGTGGGTGACCGCGTGGGAGAGTAGGACGCCGCCGGACTTCTTTTGGTGGGGGCTGTTTCTGGCTGTGGCCGGGAGCAGCCCCCACCTGTATTTCCGGACCTTTTCCCGGCCGA
>NZ_CASGGV010000083.1:0-5380 GCF_949319125.1 Frankia sp. Hr75.2
TTGGAGCGGACGGGGCAGGCGGCGTTCGATGTGCACCGCAATGCCCATCAGGGGAAGGTCGGGGTGCTGTGCCTGGCGCCGGAGGAGGGGCTGGGGGTTCGTGACGAGGAGACCCGGGCTCGTCACCTCACCGCCATCAACCGCTTCCGCGGCGTGTAGGACCCACTGTCCGGACCGTCCGTTGCCGCAGCTCTCGTCACCCAACGATTGCCCGTCTGGGATGCTGAGGCCCTATGACAGAGCACAGTGACCTCATCCCGATGTCCGGCGAGGGTGACGGTGCCCCCGGCTTCGACCTGGTGCGCCGCGGTTACGACCCACACCAGGTGAATGCGCACGTCAACTGGCTGGTCGAGCAGCTGCGCGAGGCCGAGTCGCACCGCGCCGCCGCCGAGGCGGCCGCCTCGGAGGCCGCCGCCGAGGCGGCGCGGGTTCGCGACGACCTGGCCGCGAACCGACCTGCCTGGGAGGAGTTCGGCGGCCGGATCACCCAGATCCTGCAGCTCGCCGAGGAGGAGGCGGCGACGGTTCGCGCCGAGCGGACCCGCGACGCCGAGTCCCAGCTCGAGGAGGCCCGGCGCATCGTCACCGAGGCCGAGCACACCCGCGACCGCACCCTGCGGGAGGCCGACGAGCAGGCGCAGAGCATCGTCTCCTCGGCCCGCGCCGAGGCGGAGCGCGTCGTCGAGGCGGCCCGGTCGGCCGCGGCCCAGACCGAGGAGGAGTCCGCGCGGCGCCTCGCCGAGCTGGAGCACCAGCGCGACCAGGTCACCGCGCAGCTCGGCGCGCTGCACGACCAGGTGACGGCCCAGCTCGGCGCGCTGCGCGACCGGCTCACCGCGGCGACCGCCCCGATCGAGGCGCCGTCGGCCTCCGAGCCGAGAGCACTGACTCAGGGCGAGAGCACCACCGTCCAGACGGCGGGTTCGTCCCGCGGCTGACGCCGCCGCCGGTGAGGTCAGCGGCGGCAGCCGTCAGCGGCGCCGTCAGGGCCAAAGCAGTCACCAGGGCCAAGCAGTCCACCTGGGCCTCGCCGTGGTGCCGAGGTCTAGCGATGGCGCCAGGGCCGTCGACGTCGGTTCGCACTGACGTGCCGCCGGGTCCAGCACGGGGTGTGCCAGTGCCGCCGTTCGCCGATGTCGCCGACCGGCCACACCACCCGATGCGGCGTACCCGCGGCTATGAGCTGGTCGCAACCCGGGCACCGGTATGCCTTCGTCGTCGCGGCGCCGGTCACCGGCCGCACGACCCAGTCCTCGTCCCCGCCCGCGCTTTCCCCCGTGCCCGGATTTCCGCCCGCGCCCATGCCGTCGACCGGGCCTCAGTGACCGCCGGAGCCGCCGTCCGGCCCTGAACGGCCGATGACCTCGCCGTCCACGACCCTGACGGTTCTCGGCTCCGCGCCGGTGTCACCCGCCCGCCCGCCGCGGCCGACCCGGTGGATCGCCGCGCCGGCCAGCGTACGGGCCACCTTCGCCCGCCGGAGCATGCCCGCCGGGCTCGCCAGCGCCGACGACGCCCCGATGAGCGCGTGGAACGAGCGGTCGCTGCCGCGCCAGTGCTCCCGCAGGATCGGCTCACCCGCCCCGACCACCAGGCGACGGAACGCGAAGGCCACAACGGCCACGTCATCGAGCTGGCCGATCACCGGGATGATGTTCGTCAGCCGGTTCTTCGGCGACACCAGGTAGGCCAGCGCCGCTCCCGCCTCCAGCTTCGCGGACTGCGGCACCCGCGGGTCGGCGACCACCCGGCGCAGCATCACGACCAGGTCGGGCAGGAAGGTCGTCACCTCACGGCCGAATGCGCGCAGCGCGTCCTTGTCCACCGTGGCCATGGGCGTCCTCCTCGGGGCGTACGGGCTGCCGGCACGGGCGCCGACCGCCGGGGGGCGTCCCGGCGCCCGGCGACATCCTAGACACGACCGCCGACCCGCCCCGAAGGGTGATCAACGCCGGCTGCCCGTCCGGTACCCCCCGGAGGGGTCACGAACCCCCTCCGACCGGACCCCCGCCGCCTCAGCGCGAGTGGTCGCGGAAGCCCCGGCCGGTCTTGCGCCCCAGGTAGCCCGCCTTCACGAGGTGCTCGAGCAGGGGGGCCGGGGCATAGCCCGGCTCCCGGAACTCCAGGTACAACGTCCGCTGGATCGCCAGTGTGACGTCGAGACCGACCACGTCCGCCAGCGCGAACGGGCCCATCGGATGTCCGCAGCCCACCGTCATCGCGGTGTCGATGTCGTCGACGCTGGCGTAGTGCGCCTCCAGCATCCGCACGGCGTCGTTGAGGTACGGGAAGAGCAGCGCGTTCACGATGAACCCGGCGCGGTCCGCGCAGACCACCGGGTGCTTGCCGGCGGCCCGGCTGACCGCGAGCACCGTCGCGGTGACATCGGGAGCGGTCAGCACCGTCGGCACGACCTCGATCAGGCGCATCGCGGGCGCCGGGTTGAACCAGTGCATCCCGACGACGTCCCGCGGACGGGTCGTCGCCGTGGCGCACTCGACCACCGGCAGGGATGACGTCGTGGTCGCGAGCACCGCCCCCGGCTTCATCACCTCGTCGAGCGCGGCGAACAGCGCCCGCTTCACCGAAAGCTCCTCGACGACCGCCTCGACGACGAGATCGCAGCCGGCGAGCGCGTCGAGGTCGGTCGTCCCCGTCACCCGGGCGAGCGCGGCGTCACGCTCCTCGGCGGACAGCCGTCCGCGCTGGACGCCTCGCTCCAACGACTCCACCAGCCTCTTGCGGACGGCCGACACCTTGTCGTCGGACCGCGCGCGGAACACCACGTCGAAACCGGAGCGGGCCAGGACCTCGACGATGCCGCAGGCCATCGTCCCGGTGCCCACGACGCCGACGGAGCGCACCGGCCTGGGTTCGACCCCGGCGACCACGCTCGGGGCGGCGTCGTCGACGACGTGCGGCGAGTCGGCCTCGGCGTAGGTGTAGAAGCCCCGACCGGTCTTGCGGCCCAGCATTCCGGCCGTGACGAGCTGCTTGAGCAACGGCGCGGGAGCATGCAGGTGATCGCGGGACTGGTGGTACATCGAGTCGAGGATCTCGTACGCGGAGTCGAGCCCGATCAGGTCGAGCAGGGCCAGCGGCCCCATCGGGTGACCGCAGCCGAAGCGCATCGCCGCGTCGATGTCCTCCCGGGTCGCGTAGTGCGCCTCCAGCATCCGCACCGCGTTGTTCAGGTAGCCGAACAGCAGCGCGTTGGCGATGAAACCGGCCCGGTCGCCTGCCCTGACCGCAATCTTCCCGACGCGGCCGACCAGGTCGCGGACCTCGTCAAGGACGACAGGATCCGTGACGACCGTCCCGACCACCTCAACGAGTTCCATCACCGGCGCCGGGTTGAACCAGTGCGTGCCGAGCACCCTGGACGGCCGGTGGGTGCCGGCGGCAAGCTCGGTGACCGACAGTGAGCTGGTGTTGCTGGCGATGATCGTCTCGGCGGGACAGATCTCGTCGAGACGCGCGATGAGCTCCTGCTTGGCGTCCAGCCGCTCGTGGATGGCCTCGATGATCAGCGGACAGTCCGCGACGGCCGTCAGGTCGACGCCGCTGCTGATGCGGCCGAGCAGCTCCTCGCGCTCGGCCGGGGTCAACTTGCCGCGCTCGACCGCCCGATGCGTGGAGTGCTCCAGATGGCCCCGACCGCGGGCCAGCCCGGCCTCGTCCCGTTCGACGCCCACCACGTCGATACCGGCACGGGCCAGCACCTCCGCGATGCCGGCTCCCATGGTGCCGAGCCCGATAACCCCGATCCTCGTCAGCTCACCGAGGGTGCTCTCCTGGCCCATGCCCAGCGCTCCTTCCTCCGGGTGGTCTTTCCCGTGGTCTGGCCGCCTGTCACCGCCGAGTACGCGGCGTGCGGCGTGCGACGTCCCGGGCACCGGTGTGGCGTTGGGACCGGCACCGACAGTGGAGCGTCCACTCCGCGAGTGCCCGAATCCTCCCAGGTTCTCGACGGATGAGCTTGTGATCGTGATGAAAGCTGCCATGCAGTGCGCGGGGACAGGATGCTACGCGCGCCGCCCCACCCGCCGCGACCGCACGAGCCCGCCAACGGACCACGGACGGCGACAGCCAAAAAGGCGTGGCGGCTCAGTGGCAGGGGAGGACTCACCCAGCGGCCACGCGTCGTCCGGGAGGGACGGAACCGGGTCAGAACAGGGTGGGGATGGAAGGCTCGAGGCCGCGCAGGGCGTCGTAGTCGACCACCGAGCAGGCGATGCCGCGGTCGGCGGCCAGCAGGCGTGCCTGCGGCGTGATCGACTGGGCGCACAGAATGCCCCGCACCGGATGCGGAAGGGCCGGATCATCGTCCAGGCGGGAGAGGTAGCGGGTGAGCTGCTCAACCCCGTCGATCTCACCCTTGCGCTTGATCTCCACGGCCACGGTGGAGCCGTCGGCGTCGCGGCAGAGCAGGTCGACCGGGCCGATGCCGGTCTCGTACTCCCGGCGGACCAGCGTCAGGCCCTCGCGGACGGCGTCCGGCCGGTCGGCCAGCAGCACCTGCAGGTGCGCCTCCACGCCGTCCTTGCGCAGGCCGGGGTCGACACCGAGCTCGTGCGTGGAGTCGTGCAGGATCTGCTCGATCGAGATGACGAGCTGTTCCTCGGCCTTGTTGGTGACCCGCCAGACGCCCTCCTCCTCGGCGATGACGCAGGGCGGGCTCATCCAGTTCAGCGGCTTGTAGGCACGTCCGTCGGCGTGGATGGAGACAGAGCCGTCGGCCTTCACCAGGAGCAGCCGGACGGCGCTGGGCAGGTGCGCCTTGAGCCGGCCGATGTAGTCGACGCTGCACCGAGCGATAACGAGCCGCATGTCGCGACCGTACCGTGCCCGGTCACCTCACCTGGCCCGGGTACCCGCGTTCCGCAGGACGAGGTCGTCGAGCAGCCGGCGGCGGCCCGCGTAGCGGGTGGTGAGCCGCTGGGCGTCCTCGGCGGGGAGCCGTCCGAGGCGGCGCGGGTCGGAGTTGTCGGCCATGTCGGCCCGCTTGACGACGACGGCGATGCGGTCGGCGGCGACCCGGGCCAGGTAGGCCTCCTGCGGCTCGCCCTCACGGTGGGAGAGCGCGTCCACCGCGGCGACGACCGCCGGCGGGTACCCGGAGGCGGCGAGGTCGTCGAGCGTGACCTCGCTGTCCTCGACCACGTCGTGCAGGATGGCGGCCATCTGCGCGAGGGACGGGTCCACCCCGGCGGCGGGGGCCGTGCGGCCGACGGTGTCCATCACCCGCAGCGGGTGGCCGATGTACTCGTCGCCCGCCTTGTCGAGCTGGCCGGTGTGGGCCCGGGCCGCCAGCGCCACCGCGTCCTCCAGCGACGGCCGCGGCGGAGGCTGCGGCTGGGGAGTGGGGGCGGCCGCC
>NZ_CASGGV010000084.1:0-5139 GCF_949319125.1 Frankia sp. Hr75.2
TGCGGCACGTTCAGGGTCGAGAGGGTAGGCCATCGTCACGCTCCGATCAGTGGGAGAAGCTCGACACTGTCCCGCATTACCGGTTCACAACTATCCAGTGCTGCCGGAGTACATCCCCAGCCGAGGTCTTCCCGGGCAGGCGGGCTGAGCGCTTTCTGGCCGCATTCTTGCCTGGCATTTGCATGCATCCCTTGTTTCCATCGATTTTTGCCTGGTCCCGCCATCAGGTCAGCTGACAGGGGTGGAGGGCCGACTACACGGGCTTTGGAGTTATTCCGGTTGCCGGACCGGCAGGATCACCATGGGCGGTGCGGCGGGGTCGTGGAACACCTTCTGATCCGCGACGCGAGGGATTGTGGCGGTTTCCCGCGGCTCGTTTGGGTCCGGGTTGTGGTTGTAGCGCGGGAACGCACCGCTGGAGATCTGGACCCGAGTGCGATGGTCGCGCCTTAAGGGATACGCCGTCGGCCACGACCGCACCGGCGCGCAGGAGATTCAGGTTCATCGCACGCGACCTCCTTCTACTCGGACGTGTTGGCTACCGGCGAGCACCAACACGAGGCGGAGCAGGCGGTCAGTCAATTCCTCGGGATCGAGGGGATCGTCGCCGTCGATCAACCAGTCGTTGATGACTGCGGCCGTCCCGCCGGTGAGTAACGTCGTCAGGTCCTCGGCCGTGCCCTGGTCCAGCTCACCGAACAGTTTCCGCACGGCCTGTCTTTGGAACGAGCTGAACAGACTGTTGAGTGCTCTGGTCATGGCGAACGCGCACGATCCGGCCTCCACGGAGACCCGCGCGCTGTTCGGTGAGTGAGACGCTCGTGGGCGGGCATGCTCGACAGGTGTCGAGCATGCCCGCCGCATTCAGACGTCGGGTGTCGGTCCATTCGGTTGTCTGCGGGATGACGGTGCGACGAGGGCGTCGCGCCGCAGGCTGTCGTCGGCTTCCGGCTGCGGCGGTTGCGGGTTCTCGGTGGCCCAGCGCATTGCGGGATCGCTACTTGAGGATGTTGGACTGCGCCGCCACGACCAGGAGATGGCGGGCGTCCTCGGGCAGGAGGAACCCGGCCCGGACCGCGTCCTGGGTCGCGCGGTTCCATGCCGAGACGAAACCGCCGTGGTTGCGGTACAAGGCGGTGAGTTGCTCCGCCGAGAAGGGAACGGTGGCGCCGAAGAGCGGACAGGACGGGGTACCGCTGTTACCGAGTCCGCTGAGCTTGGCCACCGCGGCGTCTACGGCTGGCGTGCGGATACCGCCGAGCACGGTGCCGTTCGCGTCCAGTGCGTACTGGAGGGGCTGAACGCTGATCGTCTCGAGGCGTGGCGCCATAGGAGGTGGCGTGCCGTGGGCGACCCAGCGGTTGAGGCTGGCGATCGCCGCGCGTAGGACGAAAGTCTGTGGTCCACTGTTGATCGGCAGGTTACAGGTGTGGTTGGGGTTCGGTTGGTTCGTCGGATGCAGCATCGAGTCGAACCAGTCCGCGACCGGTTGACGGTCTCCGGTGTCGCTAGCGCCCTGCCGCAGGCCGTAGAGGTCGAAGTGTGATGTGCCTGCGACCTCCCAGAGCCGGTAGAGGGGGGTGTCGGGCCGGCGGGAGAGCAGGCCGCCGGTGTCGTTCTCCGTCTGGAAGAGCAGCACCGGAACGTCGAGGTCGTCACGGATGAAGGTGGGCGCCGGAGCCGGTACGTCCGGCAGCGGAGCCTGGGTCAGGGGTGCGCCGGCGGGGGTGATGCGGCTGTGTACCAGGAAGCCGTCGTAGACGTTCACGAGCGGGTGCGCGGCGTTGATGTAGGTGGTGAGGCGGTGCGCCGACTGCGACTCCCCGACGGCGAGCAGACGCTTGGGTGTCAGTCCGTCGAGCAGCAGGTCGGGGTTGTCGCGGATCGCCTGACCGGCCTGGGAGAACATGTCGTAGGAGTAGCTGTCACCGGGATGCGTCAGGGTGGCGTACCGCGCCGGGTCCCCCATCGGCGGCGCCTTGAGCGCGTTGAGGCCGACGGCCTGCGCGGAGACACCCACCCAGGCGTAGCCGCGCCGGGTCAACTCGGTGTGCAGGTGCATCCAGTCCGGGCTGGCGTCCACTCCCCCGGTGACGTTCAGCCACTCGACGACCACCGTGCCGTTGAAGTCGCGGTCGCGGATCGGTCGGTTCACGACGACGCGCGTCTGGTACGGCTGCTGCGAGGACGGTTGGACCGTCCACTTCCCGTCCGTCGCGAGCGGGGCCGTCGGGGAGTACGCGTCCGCCGTTCCCTCCAGGAAGTACTCCGACTGCGCGTAGCCCACGGAGGCGAGGTCGAAGTTCGTGTGCGCGAACACGACCGGCTTACCGTTTCCCCCGGTCACAGGCCCCATTTCGGCCGGGGACGCGGCATCCGCGTAAGCAGTCCCAGTTAACCCAACACATGCTACGAGCGCACATGTCACCCCCAGCATCCGATGTCGAACCACAGCCATTCCCCTCTCGTCTTACGTCAATAGCCTTGACCGGCCTGCACGTCGAGACGTTAATGGCAGATCATGACAAGACCGACAGGTTGCGAAAGCTAGCTCCTGCAGCAAAAGGGTGTCAACCCTCAATGAGGTACAGACCATGGCGAATCACCATCGCGACCCGACCAGCGACCCTCGCGATCACAAATAGTCGTCAGTCATGCTCTTATGGTTACGAAGCGAGCCTGCCCTTCGGCATGACATGCCACTGTTGACATGAACACGCGCGAGGTGGCACGGTTCCCTCTCAGGGGGCGGGAAGCGACCTAAGGGGAACGATGTCGACGGACCAGTCCTTGCACGAGAGGACGGCGCGCGATCCCGCTTCGTCGGCCAGGTACGCCCCGAGCACGTTCCTGCGTTGGCTGCTCGTGACGCTGTCGTGTGGCGCGGGGGCCGTCCACTTGGTCATGGTCCCCCCGCACGCGCAGGAATCGTTGGTCATGGGCCTGGCGTTCGCTGCCGCGGGTTGGTTCCAGATCGGGTTCGCGCTCGCCGTGCTCGTGGCACCCACGCGTGTCTGGCTGTGGCTGGCTGTGGCCGCGAACCTCGTCTTCCTCACGGCGTGGGCGACCAGCCGTACCGTCGGGCTGCCGGACTGGACGGGTGACGGCGGCACCCGGCAGGCCCGTTCGGTTGACATCCTTTGCGTGGTCTTCGAAGTCGCGATCGTGGTCGGCGCGGTCGCGCTCCTGGTCGAGTCGAGGGTGCTCGAACGCTGGAAGAGCGCGGCGCCTGCCGTGACCGTCGCGGTCGCCGTCGGCGTCCTCGCGGGCACGACCGCGGTTCTCGTGTCGCCGAGCACAGCCAACCACGCGCATGCATCCGGCGACGAGCATGCCCATCCCGCAACCGCCACGGCCCACGGCCACGACGCGTCGGACCCCTCGGCGGCCACCGGGCACGATCACGCCGAGAGCACCATCACCTACGACAAGCTCCCCGCGGCGACCAAGGCCGAGGTCGACCAGGTGATCGCGCTGTGGGCGAACAAGTACCCGACCGCCGCCGACGCGGCGAGCGACGGCTGGTTCAACCCGGGCAGGAGCCTATACGGGATCGGCGCGCACTACGTCAGTACCGTCGGCTTCAGTGGCGCCGCGGCGTTCGACATGCTGAACCCAAACATCCTCCTCTTCGACGGTGACGGGCCCGACGCGAAGTTCGCGGGGCTCAGCTACGTGGTCGCTGACGTGCCCGAGGGCTTCACCGGCGACTACGACGCGTGGCACAGCCACCCGTCGGCCTGCTTCGAGGGCGGCAGGGTGTCATCGCTCACGGAGGAGAACTCCGCCGTCTGGCTGAGTGAGAGCGAGTGCACAGCACGAGGTGGGCAGGTACGCCCACTCGAGAACGACCAGATGATGCACCTGTGGATCGGACCTGAGTACATCAACCGCGCCCCGATCTTCGCGCACGACCACCCCGACCTCTACGACGGCTACAACCCCAAGCGCGACGGCTAACCGCTCCGCCGTTTCCCAGGCAGGAACGGCCTAGGCTGCAAGGAGGGAGCGGGTGCCGGAAGAGTGTGGGACCGATGGGATGACCGAGTTGACGACCGAGTCGCTTGCCGCGCAGCTGAGGACTAAGCGCTCGGAGATGATGATCTCCGAGTTGGAGGCCGTCGCGCTCCGGCTGTTCGAGGAGCGCGGGTTCGACCAAGTCACCGTCGACGACATCGCCTCCGAAGCACATATCTCGGTGCGGACGTTCTACCGCTACTTTCCCGCCAAGGAAGACGTGCTGCTGGTGAAGATCGACCGACGGAGCCAAGCGCTACAGGCCGCGCTGGCGATCCGTGCCATCGACGAGGCTCCGCTGCACTCGCTGCGCCTCGCACTGATGGAGGCAGTGTCGCGGGAGGACGCGGCCCTCAGCAGGCGCTGGACGGAAGTGATGATGGCTACCCCGAGCGTGTTGAGGACGGTGCTGGGCGGAATCCAACTGAAGACCCAGAGGGTGATCGCGGAGTTCCTTGGTTCTCGCCTCGGCCTGCCCAGTGACGCTCTGGTACCCACCATGCTGGCCGCCGCAGTCGGCGGCGTCATCCAGACGGCGCAGACGCAATGGTTCCTCGCGGGTGGCGACTTGGTGACGAGGATCTCGGAAAGCCTCGAGGTCCTGGAACAAGGGATCGTATCCGATCCGAGGACCTGGTCTGGTTGATCCACGCTCCCCTACGTCCACGTCCTCCGGGAGATCGATGCGGGACACGATCTGATGATCACCGAGCCGGGGGCCGTCGCTGACGCGCTCCTACAGATCGTGTGGGGTGCCAGAAGTCGGCCTGGGCTGTGAGGAGGGATGATGCGGCGGCGCGGCTGCTGTCGGCATGATGGTCACCTATGTCCATCCTGTGGGGCTCCAGAATCCCGATTTGGGCGGTGACCTGCGCGTTTGCCTGCCGGATGGGGCCTGCGTCGGGCAGGCTGGATGGTCATGGTGTGGTCGCTGCTCTACGCCCTGACACGCAACGCTCTCGGGCTGATGCTGCTCCGAGTCCGCGGGTCCGCTGCAAAGGACGTAGAGCTCCTCGTCCTGCGACACCAGGTGGCGGTGTTGCGACGGTAGGTGAACCGCCCCGGCGCTGGAACGGGTAGGCGGATCGGGTGATCCTCACAGTCCTGTCCCGGCTGTTACCC
>NZ_CASGGV010000085.1:0-5109 GCF_949319125.1 Frankia sp. Hr75.2
GCCGGCGAACTGGTCCGGGACCCAGGCGGGGGCGCGCTTCTCCATGAAGGCCCGCATACCCTCGCGTGGTTCGGACGACTGCCGCATCGCCCAGAACATGGTCTGGTAGTCGATGAGCCCGTAGCGCTCGTTGAGCATGCGCTTGACGTGCAGACGAGCCGCCGGAGCGGTCTGCAGGATCTCTCCCGCGGCACGCACGGCGGCATCGCGGAGCTCGTCGTGGGGGACGACTCGGCTGATGACGCCCAGCTGCTGGGCCTCGGCGGCGTCGAACCGGCGGGCGGAGAGCAGTAGGTCCCGGGCCACGGCAATGCCGACGTGGGCGGGCAGGACGGCGGCGCAGGTGGCGTCGGGGATGCCCCGCAGCAGTTCAGGGACCCGGAACGTCGCCCGGTCGCTGGCCACCGCGATGTCCGCCATCATCGCGATCAGGAGCCCACCCGCCTGGCAGATGCCGTTGACCGCGGCCACCACCGGCGCCTGACTGTCCCGGATGGTCAGGAAGGGCAGGACGTCCCCGCTGGCGAGCTCGGGCGGTAGGGCGTCGCCCGGCTCGGACCGGCCACCCAGGTCACCCCCAGGGGCGAACACATCGCCGGTACCCGTGATGACCAAAGCGTCGAGATCCGGGCTCTTGTTGACCAGGTTCACAGCACGCTTGATGCCGAAGTACATCGCCGGAGTCAGGGCGTTGCGGGCCGCGGGCCGGTCGATGATGCACCAGCCGATAGCGCCGTCACGCTCGAAACGCAGACCGGCCGCTCCCAGGTCGTCTGTCACGCCTCTTCCCTTCAGTGCACATCATGGGTGTCGACCGCGGCGGCGAGACACTCTGCGCCTCTCTCGCAGCCTGGTCCGCTACGGGCAGGCCTGATCACCAGCTCCCGCGCCCAGCCGCCGGCGCGCTGGGCGGGGTGCGCCGCGGGCATCGCCTGGGTTGCCGGCGAGAGGACCTCGGGCTCCAACCACCCGAGTGCGCCGGCCCGGTCGAACGTCCGAAGCAGGCGCATCGGACCCTACGTCAAACACTGCACTCAGTACCACTCTGGACATCGCCTACCCGTTGTGGTGCGGGGTACAGTACGGCAGTGATGGCTGAGGCGCCTGGCGAGCTGGGCCTGCGCGAACGCACCCGGCGGGCCGTACGGGCCGAGCTGGTGTCCGTCGCGATGGACCTGTTCGCCCGCACGGGCTACGAGGCGACGACGATCGATGAGATCGCGGCCGCCGCCGGAATGTCCCGCAGCACCTTCTTCCGCTACTTCACTTCGAAGGAAGACGTCGTACTCGGCCACCTGAGCACCCTCGGCCGACTACTCGTCGACGCCCTGGCGAAACGGCCCGCGGATGAGGATGCCTGGACGGCGCTGCGCCGGGCCTTCGACGTTCTCCTCGCCTACCACGCAGGCGATCCACAGGGCACCCTCGGCCTGCGACTCATGATCGATGGTAGTCCCGAGCTCCGGGCCCGCAACCTGGAAAAGCAGTGCCGATGGCACGACCCTCTCATCCCCCACATCGCCGACCGCCTCGGCCCCGCCTCCACCGAGGCCGGTATCGACGCACGCCCCGAGGCGATCATCGGTGCCGCACTCGCCTGCCTGGAGGCCGCGAACAGAGCATGGCAGGCCACCGACGGCCAGGCACCCCTCGACAAGGTCCTCGACGACGTCATGCGCACCGTCCACCCCAGAGCCTTCTGACTCGGAGCAAGCTGTTACCTCCCGAGGAGTGCGGACACCGTGTTCTCGCTTTCCGGTCACCCGGACCGGATCGGACCCGTCTGTAGTCGCTGAGGCTCTCAGCTCCGGAGCTCCCAGCGGTTACCCGCGGGGTCATTGCAGAACACGGCTCGCACCCCGTCGATGGTAACGACGCTGTACGGGATACCGGCAGCGTCCAGGCGCGCCTCAATCACAGTGGTCTCTTCACCGACGTGGATGGCGGTATGGGCCCGGGCAGCCGGACGATGGTCGGGGTCGACGCTGAGATGCACCTGACTTCCATCTTCTGTCTCATACCACAGCACTCCTCGTGCTTTAAGATCGGGTGTTACCTCAATGCGCCGGTAGTCGAGGATACCTGTCAGGAAATCACCTACGGAGTCGGTACCTCCGGGCAGGACGCCTAGGTTGACATGGTGGAAACGTGCCATGATCTAAAACCTCCGGTAGGCATGTCGGATTCGGGCTGCTACGGCATCAACAATGTGGAAAGACGATCGACGACGCCGGCTCGATCACCTAACTATTTTGCGAGACCTGCCGCGCCGTCGCGCCTCCGCGGCCACCGGCACCGCCGATCCCTGTCGCCGAACGTCCGGGCAGCTCCGACTGTCCTCATCCTTCCACTTCGCGGACAACACGCCCCTGGGGTGGTTCTGACCTGGACCGGCTCCGCGCTCGCGGCCAGATCGCGCGGCGACGACCTCGGTTCGGCCGGCACGGCGTGCCCGGTTCGTCCACGAGCCCGAGGCCTGCAGACTCCCCAGCCATCACGGTGGTGACCGTACCCACTCCCGTACCTGTTACGCAATGTCCAGAGTGGAACTGAGTGCAGTGTTTGACGTAGAGTCCCGATGTGCTGGCGGAGTGAGTGATCGCGGCGGGCGGAGCAGTTTCCGACGAAGGTGGGTCATCGTGGAACCATCCGTGCTGCTGGAGCAGCGGGGCGCGGTGTCGATCGTGACGTTGCACCGGCCCGGCCGCCGCAACGGCGTGACCGTTCAGATGTGCGAAGAGCTCTATGAAGCGCTATCCCCCGTGCCCGCCAGTGATGCACGCGTCGTTGTGCTGCGTGGCGCGGGCAACGACTTCTCGGTCGGCGCTGATCTCACCGGCGGTCACTCGGCGGAACCGGCGACGCTGGAACGGCTCGGCGCCGTGTACCACGCGTCGACATTGCTGCACACGATGCCGCAGCTGACGATCGCCGCGATCGACGGTGGCTGCGCGGGCGCGGCGATGGGATGGGCGTGCGCGTGCGACTTCCGGTTCGCGTCCGACCGCGCCAGGTTCGCGACCGGTTTCCTGAAAGTCGGCGTGTCCGGGGACATGGGTCTCGTCTGGTCGCTCGCGCGGCTCGTCGGCGCGCCACCTGCACGTCACAGCGAGCCCGTCGTTGCTGCCGGCACGATCATCTCAGTCGGGAACCGGAACCCGACGAACACCGACCCAGGCAACGGCAGACGGACCGCACCTCGACGCATGATCCGATTCTGCCTGGCAAGGACGTCTCTGGAACGTTCAACCGCATCCGCCCACGGACCACGCGCCCGTCCGTCGACGAAACCGTCTCGGCCAGTCATCCCGCAAGATGTTCCCCCGTCTCACCGCTTTGCCGACCCTGGATACCAACGAAAGGCAACATGATGATCCGCAGGGCGCGATTACTCACCACCGCTGTCGTGTGCGCCACGGCGCTCGCTCTGGGCGCCTGCGGTGGCGGCGGTGGCGATACCGACCCGTCCGTGGGTGCTTCCGGTGCACCGGTGGCCGGCGGCCATGGGCGGATTCTCACGCTGGGTGAGCCACGCAGCCTGGATCCGGCGGCCATGGGCAACGCCTATGCGAGTTCCGGTGTCATTGGCAACGCCCTGTACGGAACCCTGATGACCAGCGATGACACCGGAAAGATCCAATACCAGATGGCGGAATCTTTCACCACCACGGACAATGGCAAAACCTTCACCCTGAAACTGCGACGGGGACTGCTGTTCTCCGACAACACCCCGCTCAACGCCGAGGCCGTGAAGTTCAACTGGGACAGGATCAAGGACCCGGTCACCGGCGGGACCAACCGGTCGGAGGCGTCGGAGATCGCCTCGTCCGAGGTGGTGGACGATGTCACGCTGAAGGTCACGCTGACCTCCACTGTACCGAAGTACGCCCAGTCCGTCCTCGCCTCGACGATGAACTGGATCGCCTCGCCCGCCGCCCTGCGGCAGGGCCAGCAGGCCTTCGACGCGAAACCGATCGGCGCCGGACCGTTCACCCTGGTGAGCTGGACCCGCCAGGCCGCCATGGAGCTCGTGAAGAACCCCAGATACTGGGACGCGCCCAAGCCCTACCTCGACCGCCTCACGCTCCGCCCGGCTCTCGACGCCAGCCAGCGTTACAACACGGTGCTCACCGGGGGCGCGGACGTGGCCATCGAGTCGAACCCGGTAAACGTTGACAAAGCAGCCCAGGAAGGTCTGTCGACCAACGTCATGCAGCTCGGCGGTGGCCTCTTCATGGCGATGAACACGCGCCGGGCGCCGTTCGACGATGTTCGCGCGCGGCAGGCGGTCTCCGTGGCACTTGATTTGGACGCGCTGAACCTGGCCGTCTACAACGGCGCCGGGACGCCTGTCGACACGCTGTTCACCAAGAACTCGCCCTTCTACTCGGACACACCACTGCGAGAGCAGGACAAGGCGACCGCCCAGCGTCTCTTCGACGAGCTTGCCGCCGACGGCAAGCCGCTGTCCTTCACCTTCTCCAGCGCCCCCACCACTGAGAACCGGACGACGGCGGAGAACATCCAGGCGCAGCTGAGCAGCTTCAACAACGTCAAGGTCAACGTGAAGATCATCGAAGTAGCCGAGCTCGTCGCCCTGCGCACGACACACGACTTCGACGCGATCGTCTCATCCGCGTTCTTCCAGGACCCCGAACCGCGCCTGTGGACGACCTTCAGCGGGAGCTCGGCGGCGAACCTGCCCGGCATCGACGACCCGGCGCTCAACGACGCCCTACTGGCCGCCCGGACCGCGTCAACAGACCAGGAACGCAAGGCGGCCTACGACACGGTGCAGCGGCGGCTGACCGAACTGGCTCCGGGTGTCTTCTACACACGGGCCGAGCCCAGCGCCATCGCGGGCGAGAAGGTGGGCGGCCTCGTGCAGTACGGCCTCGGGTCGCTACGGCCGGAAGAGTTGTGGATCCAGAAGTAGCGATCATGGGATCGCCCTACCGGCGGTAGACGTCCCTGCTCGCCTAGACCGACGTGGTGGGGACCTTCCCGCCGACGGTCCTCACCACGTCGATCGTTATCGGGACGCTCCGAACTCGTCCCTCCACACCATCGTCAACCCAGACCATCGTTGACCCTGAACCGCCCTGGGTT
>NZ_CASGGV010000086.1:0-5068 GCF_949319125.1 Frankia sp. Hr75.2
TCAGGGCACGTTCGACATCCGGCTCCAGTGCCATGAAGTAGGCGAGGGCACGTGCGTCGATCACAGCCTGGGTCGTCGCGTTGGAGCCCATGGGATGCATCGCGTGCGCGGCGTCGCCGAGCAGTGTGGCCTGCCCGCGGCTCCAGGTGGGCAGCGGGTCGCGATCGATCATCGGGTACTCGAAACATCCGCTCGCGGCCTGGAACAGGTCGGTCAGAAGGTGCCCGCCGGTACGCCATCCCACGAACTCGTGGGCGAACTTCCCGGCCGGCACCGGCCGGTTCCAGTCCGAGCGGTCGACCTCAGCGGTGTCGAAGCGACGGGAGACCGCCCAGTTGAGCAGCACATGCCCGTCACCGCGGGGCGGGGTCACCGCGTACACCACCGCCTTGCGGACTCCGTCACCCATGATGACCATGCTGTTCGCCGGGCTCACCGGCGGAGCCCAGGCCATGCCGCGCCAGACGACCTGTCCGTTCCAGACCGGTTCGCCGTCGTTGCCGAGGAGCGACCGCCGAACGGCGGAGTGGATTCCGTCCGCGCCGACCAGCAGATCGGCGGTAAGCCTGGTGGGCTGACCGCCGCGCAGGACGTCGACGTGCACCCCGGACCGGCTGGACACCCCGGTCACGCGGCAGTCACTGACGAGTGCGCATTCACCGAGCCGGGTGCGGACCGCGTCGAGAAGCACCTGCTGGAGCTCACCTCGTCGGATCGACAGTTGCGGCCAGTCGTAGCCGTCGGCCCGACCACGCGGCTCCGCCATGATCAGGTCACCGTGCTGGTTGTGGTATCGAATCTCCGCAGTCCGCACCGCCCGCCTCGCGACATCGTGATAAAGGCCGAGCGCGGCCAATTCACGTACCGCGTTGGGCAGCAGGTTCACCCCGGCGCCCAGCGGGCGTAGTTCAGGTGCGGCTTCCAACACGACGACACGGTCGAAACCGGCGTCCTGCAGGCTCAGTGCTGCCGCGAGCCCACCTATCCCCGCGCCCGCGACGAGAACTTTCGCGGCGCGAACCGACGCGCTGCCCGAAGTGCGCCCGGCTGCAACCACGACCTGGCTCCTCCCCCCGTACCCGTCGAGAACCGGCCCACGACAACGGTTCTCCACCCGAACCGGGGATGCAATAAAGTATCGACCAGGGCTACTTAACAAACGTCCATGCGTCCGAGACGGCTCGATGCCCGCGCGTCCCCGGGTGTCCGATACTCTGCGCACCCTGATACCACATCTGACCTCTACTGTCACCAAATATGGCCCGTCCTGCGGCGGCGGACAATCGCAGCTGGTTGGGCGGGCGCGTAGTCGGAGGTCGGCTCGATGTGGCCGCATCGCCTGCGGGAACGGGAGTTCCACCGGGACCCGTCCGGGCCCCGGAACGGGCCTGCGCCACCCGGGGGCCGCCGAACGAAAAGTGGAGTTTCCTGGATGACCCGGCAGTCCTGGACACCACCGAACTGGCCGCGGGCAGGCGCGGGTGGCATTGGCGCTATGTCGATCGAACCGAGCGGAAATCCCCCATTGCCCGTGAGACTCGTCACCTCGGCGGCACCGCCCTACCCGGTCGAGGGCCCGGGGTCACATGGCTTGACCTGGGCCCCGGCCCCGAAGACCACGCGATTCCCGATCAAGATGATATTGTCGTCTTCGCGACCAGGTGCAGACCTGAATCTGGCGGTTGTGTACAGGTTAGGCTCGGATACTGATGTACCGCGGATGACCCGGTCGAACGCCCGGTGTTCCGCAGGCACCGTCCAATGGAGCGAGCCGCCAGTACCGAGGGAGCGGGGACATGCCCGTGCAGGTAGCGGACCAGGAAAACGATCTGCTGGGTGAGCTTCTACGTCCGATTCGTCTGACCGGAGTGTTCCAGAGCCATTGGCTACTGAATTCTCCCTGGTCGATCGAGGGTGATTCTGAATCGGACTGCGTCGTACTCCACTACGTCATCGAGGGCTCGTGCTGGATCGGCACCGAGGGGGCCCGGCCGGTCCTACTGCGAGAGGGGGACCTGGCGGTATTCCCCACCGGGCGGTCGCACCGGGTCTCAGACCGCCCTGATCGGCGAGGCGTGCCGCTGCGGACCCTGCTCGCCGACCGCTCGCCGGGGACCTCGAGCCAGCTGGCTCTCGGTGGAGAGGGCGAGCAGACACGGATACTCTGCGCGGGCCTCTACTACGACGCCGACACCGTGTCCTCCTTGTACCACGCGTTGCCGTGGATCCTCACGCTCGAGCGGGAGGCCGTGGAGGCGGAACCACTGCTGCGGGACATCATCCACCAGCTCGTCACGGACCGGGACGGCGGGCCCGGGGCGCGCCTGATCACCCTGCGGATCTTCGAGGTCTTCTTCATTCTCAGTCTCCACCCACTGCTGCGCGGCATGATGGATCGCCCGGAGGTGCTCACCGCGCTGAAGGACCCGGCCATCAGCAAAGCTCTTCTGATCATGTACACGCGATTCGTCGAGCCCTGGACGATCGAGTCCCTGGCCCGGGAGGTCGGCATGTCTCGATCGGCCTTCGCGGCCAGTTTCCGCGAGATCGTCGGCGAGAGCCCGTCCAGCCATCTCATCCTCCGCCGGATGCGTGAGTCCGCGCGTCTTCTCGCGGAAAGCGACATCCCGCTCGGCGCGATACCCCAGAAGGTCGGGTACAAAAGTGCGGTCGGCTTCCACATCGCTTTCCGCAAGCGTTTCGGAATCACGCCCGGGGAATACCGTCAGCGCTTCCGGCGGGCGACCGGGAAGGCACCCACCGAGGGCGGCGCGCGAGACGGCACCGTAAGATCCACGACGCTGGGACGGGAAGGCTCCGCACCGAGGGTTTCAACCGGGCTCTGAGCGGTGCCCGTCATGCCGCGGGCGCGCGGGCCTCGTCCGTGAACCACGCCCGGCGGCGCCTGCTGGGAGGGCGCGGCGCCGGCGTTGTTCGCCATGGCCGCCGCAACGGGTCCGCGCACCTCGTTCCCGACGCCGAAGGATGAGCGTCTCTCGCCCTGCCTGGCCGGCAGCCCCGTCCTCGACGCGCGTCCCCGTCTGACGCGTCCCCGTTTATCGATTTTCCGACCAGAAGGCCGAGCATCGACCCGGCCGCGAAATCGCGTTGCCCGACCAGCGAATGCCAGCCGTTTGTGCGCGTTCCTGGCGTGACGTGAGGACGGTGCTCTTTCGGTAGCCCCTCCGCCGGCAGCCGTAATCCCGGGTGCGTCGCTACCACCGCGCAAGCACGGTGCCAGGCAGGGGCTACGACGGCGATCCTGACAGGTTCGAGCCGGTGCGTCCGTTCCCCGAGCCACGCGAGTGGAGGATCGAGCAGGGCCCGAACCCGGGAACAATCATCATCGGCTTGGTGAACGACGAGCTGACCCTCGGCCTGCACCCGGCGCTCATCTAGCCGCCGATGGTCGCGCTCTCACCCATCTTCGGCCTGGCCCGCGGCTGGACATTCGAGCAGGTCGGCTACTGTACCGGCCCGGCCAGCGACCCCGGATGTTCTCCACCACGGCCGCAAAGGCGAGCGCCGCAGCTTCTCCGAGGACGACTACGCAACGCTGATCGTCGCCGCGCACCACCAGCTCCACGCCCCGATCATCCTGTGCTGGGACAACCTCAAGTGCGCCACGCGGCGCCACGGAATCGAGTGGGGGTGAAAGGACTCCACCACCGGATGGTCGCAGCCGTCCGGTGAAGCTGAGGGCAGCCGCCACGTCCCGCCCGTCCGCCGGCCGCTCCGCCCGGGCTGGTCGGCCAAAGCAGCGCTCTCGGCGGCCATCATGCGTCACCCCCGGTCAGGAGCGGCGTGCCCGCCGGACGGACGTTGGGGGTGATAAGCGCAGGTAGACGGGCGGAAACGACCAGGCTCGGCTGAAATTTGCGTGGATGCTGTACGAGCCTCCCCAGGGGCACTGGTCACCGCGACCATCGGTGCGACCTGGGCATTTAGCCCGTCGGGCATCTTGGACGTCGATACTAACGCGAACCTCCACAACGTGACCGATCGCGCACGGAAAGCTGCAACTATGGCTGGTGGGCTCGCATGCCCCCGCTCCCGAGCCCGCCCATGCAGCGGCCGGACGTTGAGACCAAGCCATCGGAGAAACAGCAAGGACCAGAGCAGCGGCCAGGGCCGACGCGCAAATCGCTGAACGATCGCGATGGTGGAACCTCCGGTCGCGGCCGACGGAAATCGTTGGCCGCCTGCGATCGGACCGGGCAGTCTGTGCTCGTGGTCGTCCTCCCGTTCCCCGAGAACCGCACTGTGGGCACGATCGACTGGGTTGGCTCCTCCTACGACCACCTGGGGCCGCTGCCGGCACGCGGTGACGTGGAAGTACCGGACGGCGGGGAGGTGACCCTGAAGATCCACCCCGCCGCGGAGCTGGATGGCCACGGCGGCAGAACCGTCGAATCGGCCTCGGTCAGCCGCTCTCCGATCGACGTGCGCTTTCTCGATCAGCTGCCCTCCGACAGCATCACCATGCTGACGATCATGTATCCGGTTCAGCCCGGGTCGCTGTCCGCGCTGAGCGCACAGCTCGCTGCTGACACCGTGCCTCGTGATCAGCAGAAAGCCGCCGTTCCGGATCGGGCACCCCGACCTCCTTGCGGAGGTCGAGGGCCCGCGCCCGGGTTTCGGGGCAGATGAGGCCGAGGCGCCGGCGCGTCCCCTCGGTCAACTGCCGTTACACCCGCACCACGGGGTTCAGCGACCGACCGGGGTTCTGGAACACCATGGCGATCTGCTTGCCCCGGCTCTCCGCCCGCTCCTTGAGGAGATCCCGGCCCTGGAACACCACCTGGCCCGAGCATCCGGACCGAGCGATGATCAGACCCATGATCGCACGTGCCATCACTGACTTGCCGGACCCGGACTCCCCACCACACCCAGGGCCTGGGTGTGGTGAGGGTCCAGGGACACGTCGTCGACCGCGCGCACGACGCCACGCGGTGTGCCGATGTAGGCGCGAAGGTTGCGCACCTCCGGGGCAGGCTCAGCATTCATGGGTCACGGCTACCTTTCATCCGGGTAGCGACCGACTACTGCTGGAGCCGCGGGGTGACGA
>NZ_CASGGV010000087.1:0-4999 GCF_949319125.1 Frankia sp. Hr75.2
AGGAACCGGTCAACGTCCCCCATCCCTGACGGTGTGCCCGCAACCACCCCACCAGCACCTGACCACGACCGGAAACGTTCATGGCCAGCGCGCTAGTGAGCTACTCGATGCCTCGGTGCCGGTGCTGGTGCGTTGACCAACGCTGTCCGGGCTGCCAGGGCTGTCTGCCTGATGCGGCAGCAGATTGTCCCGGATGGCCCGGACATGCGCCCTGGACACGAGTACGGCCCGCCCCGGCGAGTACCAGGACGGGGCCGTACCGAGGATGAGTCAGGACGCGATCGCTGTCCGGCCGTCCTCGTCGTGACGACCTCGAGGGACGACCGGTCCGGGTCGCAAGGCCCGGACCTGGGCAGCGCGGGGCCACACCCCGACCGTGCGGGTGTCCGGGAAGGGCTCGGGGCGAGTGTCGATGGCAGCCCTGGTCTGTTACCGGCCTGGTCAGCGACCCCGGCTGTTCTACCGGGTGCTGACCCACCACGGCCGTAAAGGCGAGCGCCGCAGCTTCTCCGAGGCGGAAGGACGGCATGATGATGGCGTCGCGGACCTGACCGGGGCCGGGTGGCCGCCGTGACCGGCCGAGGGATGAATGGCGGCGGGAGGTAGTCCGTGGTGGATGCCGAGGGGCTGCCCGCGGGCCCGGTCGTGGACGCCTGGATGCAGCACCCCACGGTCCGGTTCCTGCGCGAGGACATGTTCGCGTCGCTGCACCGGTGGACTGGCGCCGCGGAGCCAACCGGCGAACTGCCCCTGGACGCGACCGTCCGGGCACTCGACGACGGCGGGGTTGACCGGGGGCTGATCTGCGCCTGGTACGGCCCGGCCGGTCCACTGATCTCCAACGACGAGGTGGACGCCTGCGTCCGGGCTCGACCAGACCGGTTCCGCGGCGTCGCCTCCGTCGACATCCGCTACCCGGTCGCCGCCATCGGCGAACTCCGCCGTGCCGTGCAGGACCTGGGGTTCGTCGCGCTGCGGATCGTGCCGTGGCTGTGGGGGCTGCCGCCAAACGACCGGCGGTACTACCCGCTGTTCGCCACCTGCGTCGAGCTGGGTATCCCGTTCTGCACCCAGGTCGGGCACACCGGCCCGCTGCGCACCTCGGAGACCGGGCGGCCGATCCCGTACCTCGACGACGTGGCACTGGAATTCCCGGAGCTCGTCATCGTCGCCGGACACATCGGCTACCCGTGGACCAACGAGATGATCGCGCTCGCGACGAAATACCCGAACGTCTACATCGACACCTCCGCCTACGCCGCCCACCGGTATCCCCCGGAGCTGGTCGCCTACCTACGGGAGCACGGCCGGGCCAAGGTCCTGTTCGGGACGAACTATCCGATGATCACTCCGCGGCGGGCTCTCGAACGCCTTGGCGAGCTCGGTCTCGACAGCGAGACTCGGGCGGCGTTCCTCGGCGGGAACGCCACCAGGGTGTTCCGCATCTAAAGCGTCAGTGCGGGTCAGACGCCCGCGCCGAAGGCAGGCTACGGGCGCAGGCCGATCAGCCGGCGGGTGGCCCGCTCGTACACCGGCCAGGGCAGCGCTGCGCGAGCTTGATCCAGGCGTCGGTGCCGACCGGGTGGCGCAGCCGGCGGCGGCGCGTGGTGGCCGCCGCCGCGATGACGTGGGCGACCTCGTCGGGGTCACGTAGATGGTTGGCGATGTAGTCGCCGTAGAACTCGCGCAGTTTGACGAAGTCGCCCGCATAGGGCGAGTGCACGGGCACGGGGGCGTTCAGCATGGGCGAGTCGTAGATGGCCGTTCGGTAGGAGCCTGTGGGGCTCCAGAACCCCGATTTGGGCGGTGACCTGCACGTTTGCCTGCCGGACTGGGCCTGTGTCGGGCAGGCTGGATGGTCATGGTGTGGTCGCTGCTCCACGCCCTGACACGCAACACTCTCGGACTGATGCTGCTCCGAGTCCGCGGGGACACCGCGAAGGACGTAGAGCTCCTCGTCCTGCGACATCAGGTGGCGGTGTTACGACGGCAGGTGAACCGTCCGACGATGGAACCGGCGGATCGGCTGATCCTCGCAGCCCTGTCCCGGCTGCTACCCCGAGCTCGCTGGGGTTCGTTCTTCGTCACCCCAGCCACCGTGCTGCGCTGACACCGTGAGCTCCTCGCACGAAAACGGACCCATTCGCGCAAGACCCCCGGACGGCCACTGATCCGCAGGGAGATCCGCGATCTGGTCCTGCGCCTCGCCCAGGAGAACCCGACCTGGGGCCACCGCCGGATCCAGGGAGAACTCGCCGGGCTGGGCTACCCGGTCGGAGTCGCCACCGTCTGGCGGATCCTGCACCGCGCCGGTGTCGATCCCACGCCCCGGCGGGCCGATGCCTCCTGGCGCACGTTCCTACACACCCGCACCCGAGACCATCTACCAGGCCCTCTACCGGCCCGAACGCGGCGGCCTGGACCGCGACACCGCCACGAAACTACGCACCCGCCGACGGTCCCGCCGCCCGCGACGCCGCCCTGACCAGCGCGCCACCCGCTTCGTCGACCCCGGCACCCTGATCACCCAGCGGCCGGCCGAAGTGCAGGACAGGATCCAGCCCGGTCACTGGGAAGGCGACCTCATCGTCGGCCAGGGCAACCGGTCCGCCATCGCCACCCTGGTCGAGCGCTCCACCCGCTACCTGATGCTGCTGCACCTGCCCGGCGGACGCGGTGCCGACCAAGTCCTCGACGCGCTCGTACGCGAGATCTCCGGCCTGCCCACCCCACTGGCGCGTTCGCTGACCTGGGATCAAGGCAGCGAGATGAGCCGCCACGACGAGTTCACCGCGGCCACCGGTGTCCCGGTCTACTTCTGCGAGCCCGCCAAACCCTGGCAGCGCGGCTCGAACGAAAACACGAACGGGTTGCTGCGCCAGTACTTCCCGAAGGGCACCGACCTGTCCGTCCACACCGCGGCCGATCTGGCGGCCGTCGCTACCGAACTCAACGCGCGGCCCCGCAAGATCCTCGGCTGGACGACTCCGGCGAGTCAGCTCGATAAGCTCGTCGCAACACTCGACCTCCCGGATGTTGCAATCATCGGCTGAATCCGCCCGACGAGAGCTGGCTCCACCCCTCTTGATCGCTAAGCGAGTTCCGACGAGTTTTGGCCCCACCCCCGCGGTGCCACACCCACGGCAGGGATCTCCGGCCTCCTCGTAGCTGCCGATCTCGTCCTCGACGAAGTCGCAGGTCCAGGTGGAGCGCCCGCAGCGAAGCGAGGACGAACGACCTGGACCTACGGCGAGCGAGTGTCCGTTGTCAGTGAAGTCGGCCCGGTTCGAGGTCCTGGCCAGGGCGGGCCTGATTCGATGACACGGTCCGGTGTTCGCTGACTGTGGGTGGCCACCAGGATCTGCCCACTGACGGCCGACGCAGACGGCGCACTGGAGGCCGCTTCGTCACTCAAGGTGGCGGCTGCCGCCAAGGCGCTCGCGCTGGGAGTTGGCGCTCGGCGCCTCTGATCAGCTATGTAAAGTCAGCGTGGTGGGATCTCCGCAGACGCTCAGCGAAGCCGACCGACGTATTGTCGCCGCATGGGCCGCCGATTGCGCAGAGCGGGTTCTGGGGCTGTTCGAGGCCGAAGCTCCAAAGGATGACCGCCCTCGCGCTGCCATCGCCCGGACCCGGGCGTTCGCCCGGGGAGAGCTGAACACTGCCGAGGAGATCCGCCGTCGATTCGTGGGTGGCGTCGCTGCCGGCGATGTGAAGGCTCCCGCGGCAGCTGCCGCTGCCCGAGCCGCCGGTCAAGCCGTAGCCATCTGCCACATGGGCGCGCACGCACTGGGCACCGCCGCGTATGCAGCCAAAGCGGCCGGCCTGGTGGCCCCCGGCAGGCCAGGAGCCGTCGAGGACGAGATCCGCTGGCAGCTCAATCACATGAGGGCGGAGGTCCGGGCCGCCCTACGAGCCCTCCCGCCTGTCGGCGAGAATCGGTCAGGTCCTCTCGGGCCCGGGCTCCTCGCATCAGGCCAACTCGGCACGATCATTCGTGACCTTCAAGCCGGTCTTGCCCTGCCCGACCGGGACTGACCCGAAAATACGGTCGTTGTAAACGTAGTGCGATCGGCGGCCTTCAGCCCCTTCGCGCCATCACTCAGCGTGATCGTGATCGTGGCCGTCGCCGGCGTCTTGGCCGCCTGCGGGCAGTTTCCGCTGGCCACCGACACTGACCGGGGGACGTCCGGGACCGGGCGAGTCCCATCGGAGCTGAGAATTTCGGCGACCGGATGATCGTCGTAGTGATGTGATGGTCGTCGGTGAGGGAGGTCCGGGCGTGGCTGACGACCGATGCGTGTTCTGCGCGGTCGTGCGGGGTGCGCCTGCCGTCTCGTGTAGGAGGACACATGGAACGCGGCGAAGTCTGGTGGGTGGACTTCGATGAGCGGCGGCCGGTCGTTCTGCTCTCGGGAGAGGAGCCCGGTGGGTTCCGGGCCATACAGGTCGTCGCTCCAGCGAACATCGAGATCAGCGGCGTGGCTGTCGAGGTGGCAGTGGGCGCCCCCGAGGGGCTGCCCCTGGGCGGTGTCCTGCGAGTCGCGCTCCCACGCCCAGGCCTCATTCCTTGCACGTGGCTGGTCACCCTGACCACGGCAGACCTGATCGAGAAGGCCGGAAGCCTGTCGCCCGCGAAGCTCGGCGAGCTCGACGAAGCTCTCCGTCTCAGTGGCCTGGAGCAGGTGGACGCTGCGGGAGCCGATGGTTGATGATCGTAGAGCCGTTGGCAGGTCGCTACGGGTCCATTGGTCGCGAAGGTCGTCGATCCAGCGACAGAGGGGCTCGACGGAACATCAGCCGACAAACGCCGATCAACTTCTCAGACCCACCGGGACTTCTCAGATCACTTCTTGGCTCCCACGGAACTTCTCATGATCCCTGGGAACGCACACGAGGACCACACTCGTCGGCGAGGAGGGCCGTGGGTGGGGCCAAAACTCGCTGGTGATCAGGAACGGACGTAGATCGATAAGTGGGGCCAAGCTCATCCGTAGGT
>NZ_CASGGV010000088.1:0-112158 GCF_949319125.1 Frankia sp. Hr75.2
TAGCCGCTTGACGTCCATAGGAACATCGACCGGCCGTGAGAGAGCGCAGCCACCCGGCGGTCCGTACATCACGTGACGACCGGCCTCGACCGCAGATAGGTGCCGCGCACCCCGCGCGAGCCTTCACCGCCCAACGCCACCAGGCCCAGCCCGGGTCGGGTCGGGCCGGGTCGCCGTACTGACCTGCGAGCAACGACCGAGGAAGATCAATCGGGGTAGGAGTGAAAAGTGAACTTCGCCGACCTGTTGCATGCAGCGCTTCACGCCTCTACTCGCCGGGGCAGCCCGGCCCTGCCGGCATCGGCCCGGCGACAGGTGGTTCCTCGACGAGACCTACGTCAAGGTCGCCGGCCGGTGGGCCTACCTCTACCGTGCCGTCGACCAGCACGGCCAGGTCATCGACGTCCTCGTCAGCACCCGCGGCGACCAGGCCGCTGCCCGCCGGTTCTTCATCCAGGCGCTGGCGCATGGCCGCCGCCCGGTCGAGGTCACCACCGACAAGGCACCCGTCTACCCGAGGATCCTCGACGAGCTGCTCCCCGAGGCCTGCCATGTCGACGCCGCCAGGGAGAACAATCGGATCGAAGCCGATCATGGCAGGCTCAAAGCCCGGCTCCGGCCGATGCGCGGACTCAAACGGCTCCGGTCCGTCCAGACCATCAGCGCCGGGCGTGCCCTTGTTCAGAACATCCGCCGCGGCTACTACGAGCTCGCCGCCGGCACCGACCCACAGCTGCGGCTGCAGGCCGCGTTCACCGAGCTCGCACGCGCCGTCTGACCGCGGTCGCCGGAGCCCTTGGCGTGCGCCGGATCCCCTGAACGCAACGCCCCTCGTGTCCGCTGGCCGAGGGATGCCGGGCCTTCCACCCGGTGATGACGGGGCGGATCAGCTCCCACGCCTCGTCCGATAGGTCACTGGGGTACGGCTTACGCTCGCTAACGCCTTCCAGCGGAACGCACCGACCGCCGAGCGCAAGACGACCAGCCCCACACCCAGAGATCAACTCAAGCTGAGGCCCGGCGAAAGCGTGCAGAACACCCACCGAGAGCCTGGCCTGCCACCCTTTCCCGGGACACAACAGCCCCTACCGAAGCACCCAAAGTCGGGTAACGTAAAAGTTACTCACCGCATAACCGGGGTCCAAGGGTGCAGGGAGTCATCGCTTGTATATAAATCTGCTATACATATTTTCTCCTTTGAAGAAAATATGTATACTGTACATCGATGCAACATCGGACGTTCGGCGCGCGTTAAACAAGGATTCCTAGGTTGACCCATCGGACTCGGACGGGAGTTCGCTAATTCAACAGGGGAGTCATTCGATGGCAGAAGATTCGCAGGTCGGGCCGCAGCGGCGTGGGCTTCTAAAGGGAATGGCAGTGCTGGGCGGCGCCGCGCTGGCCGGGCCGTTCGGCTCACTTTCCGCGCGTATTGCCTCCGCCGCCCCGGTCGCGGGAGGCGGGTATGGTCCGCTCTACCCGGCCGCCGACCGGACGACGGGACTCGAGCTGCTGCGGCTGCCCCGTGGCTTTGAGTACGTGACCTTCGGGTGGACCGGCGATCCGATGACGGACGGCACCGCGACTCCCGGCGCGCACGATGGAATGGCCGCTTTCCGACGCAACGGAAAGATTCACCTGGTCCGGAATCACGAGCGCGGCACCGGCGCTCCGATCGGCGAGGGTGGGATCCCGACCTACGACAGCACCGCCGCAGGCGGCACCACGACGGTTGTCTTCGACCCGGACCAGGCGAAGTACATCGAGACCCGGCCGAGCCTCGCCGGGACGATCCGCAACTGCGCGGGCGGTCCCACACCCTGGGGCACCTGGCTCAGCTGCGAGGAGACGACGACCATCAGCCCGAAGCGGCACGGGTATGTGTTCGAGGTCCCGGCTGACGGAGTGTCCGACGCGATGCCGATACCCGCCATGGGGCGGTTCAGTCATGAGGCGACCGCGGTCGACCATCACGGCTATGTTTATATGAGCGAGGATGCCACGCCTGGCGGTTGGTACCGCTTCACGCCGAACACCCAAGGCCGGCTCTCCGACGGGGGGAAGCTGGAGATGCTCGCCATACGAGGCGAGTTCCGGAAGAACCTGCGTGGCGCGGTCGGCACCGGTACCACTCTGCCGGTGGAATGGGTACCGATCGCGAACCCCGACCCGGACACCGGCAACGGTGTGGTGCAGCAGGGTCTGGCACTGGGGGCCGCCGAGTTTGCCCGGCCGGAAGGCCTCTGGTACGGAAACCGGCTGGTCTACATGACCGCCACCAGCGGCGGTGCGGCCGGGCAGGGACAGGTCTTCGCCTACAACTCCGACGCGATGACCCTCACCTGTGTGTTCGAGTCACCGGCCGCCAACGTGCTCAACTTCCCCGATAACATCACGGTGAGCCCGCGCGGTGGCCTCGTCCTGTGCGAGGACGGGAGCGGCCGGGAGTTCCTGCACGGTTTGTCCACGGACGGTCTGATCTTCCAGTTCGCTGAGAACAACGTCGTGATCCCCGTCGACAAGGCAGTCAACGGCATCAGTGGCGACTTCACCGGTTCCGAATGGTGCGGGGCCTGCTTCGACAACGACGGCGGCGGAAACTGGCTGTTCGTGAACATCCAGTCGCCGGGCATCACCTTCGCCATCACCGGGCCGTGGCGTCAAGGCATCCTGTAGCACCTCGCACCTGACCGGGACGGCATCTCCTGCGAAACGGACCCGGCGCCAGGTGATCACCTGAACGGAGCGGGGGTCCGGGTCGAATCGGCCCGGGCCCACCCTTGTTAAAGCGGCTCTGTTGCCTCCGGCCAGGGCAGGACTTCGCGCTGGTGGTCGAGCATGATCAGGTGATGGGTCGAGGCGCGGTTGATCCGCCGGTCTCGGAGTTCGCGGGGTTCCGGTTCCCACCGGAGGTGATCGTTCTGGCGGTCCGGTGGTACCTGCGGTTCGCGCTGTCGTACCGGGATGTGGAGGAACTGCTCGCCGAACGCGGCATCGACGTCGATCACGTCACCGTTTACCGGTGGGTGCAGCGGTTCACGCCCCTGCTCGTAGACGCGGCCCGGCCATACCGGCACCGGCCGGGCGATAGATGGTTCGTCGATGAAACGTATGTGAAGGTCGCCGGCCGGGGGACCTACCTCTACCGGGCCGTTGACCAGCACGGCCAGGTCATCGACGTCCTCGCCAGCACCCGCCGCGACCAGGCCGCCGCCCGCCGGTTCTTCACCCAGGCGCTGTCTCATGGCCGCCGGCCGGTTGAGGTCACCACCGACAAAGCACCTGTCTACCCGAGGCTCCTCGACGAGCTGCTCCCCGGGGCGTGCCATGTCGACACCGTCCGGGGGAACAACCGGATTGAGGCTGATCATGGCCGGTTGAAGGCCCGGCTGCGGCCGATGCGCGGGCTGAAACGGCTGCGCTCTGTCCAGACGATCAGCGCCGGACACGCTCTGGTCCAGAACATCCGCCGCGGCCACTACGACCTCGCCACCCACACCGACCCGCAGCTGCGGCTGGCCGCCGCATTCACCGAACTCGCCCAGGCCGTCTGACCACTGCTCACCGGGCCACTGGCATGCCCTGCTTCCTCCGAACGCGTCAGCGCCTCATCGAATCACTATTGACCCCGCGGCCGCCACCGACAGGGCGATCCGCTTCTACAAGAAGGTCGGTTTCCTGCCCGCCGGAATCATGCGCAGGTATGAGCGCGGGCCGGACGGTGCTTTCCGTGATGGGCTACTCATGGACCTGATCAGCGATGATTTGGAGGTTGGATACGGAGCGCGCCGCGGCGCGACCCTCCACCCTTCATAGCTTCCGCGGGAGGCGTTCACCAGGTGTCCTCCTGCCGAGATCGCGGGGCAGGCCGCTCCCGTAGCGGCGCCGCGGTGTCAAGGTGGTGTTCCGGTGCGTCCGGGCGATCGTCCCAGTGGGCCCGGAACGGCTCGAGCCAGCGGGCGAGCTCCCGCAGCGGCGCGGGCTCCAGGAGGTAGAGCCGGCGCTGTCCGTCGGGGCGGACAGTGACGAGCCCGGCCTCACGCAGGATCCGCAGGTGCTTGGACACGCCGGGCTGGCTCAGCCCCAGCTGTTCGACCAGTTCGTTGACGGGCCGAGGGCCGGCGCGGAGCAGCTCGAGCACCCGGCGGCGGTGCGGGTCACCCACCGCGGCCCAGATCACAGGTTCCACAACTCAACTATCACCAAAAGGTTATATTGCTGTCAAGCGATTGCTTTTCCGTGACGGACGTCCCGGAAAGTCGTCTGCGCCGCTATGCGTCCGCGGGCTCACCGATCTCGAAACTGAACGCCGTGTTCGCGCCGTCGACGGAGTCGACGGTGACGTCCACCGGATGGGTCGTGCCGTCCGCCGGTCGATCAGCGCGCACTGCATCTCGACACCCTCGCGGAACGGCCCGTGTCCCGCCGGCGACAGGACCCGGGCAGGCGAGCTCCCTCGTCTGACGGGACCGGTGCCTGCCGGCCGGCGGGTGCTCACCGGGCCGGGCGGATCGTTCCCGTCACCTCACCGAAGCCGATGCGCACGCCGCTGTCGCCGGGGGCGGTGGCCCGGATGGTGATGGTGTCGCCGTCCTCGAGGAACGTCCGCTCGGTGCCGTCGGGCAGTCGCAGCGGCTCGGTGCCGTTCCAGGTGAGCTCCAGGAAGGACCCGCACTCGTCGCGGCGCGGGCCGGAGACGGTGCCCGAGGCGAAGAGGTCGCCGGTGCGCAGCGCCGCGCCGCCGACGGTGAGATGCGCCAGCTGCTGCGCGGGCGTCCAGTACATCTCGGCGAAGGGCGGGCGGCTGACCACGAAGCCGTTCCAGCTCACCTCCAGCCGCAGGTCGAGGCCCCACGCGCCGTTGTCCCGCAGGTAGGGCAGCGGTTCGGGCTCCCGCGGCGGCGGCTGGAACCGCGCGGCCGCCAGCGCGTCGAGCGGGACGACCCAGGGCGAGACCGACGTCGCGAAGGACTTCCCGAGGAACGGCCCGAGCGGCACGTACTCCCACGCCTGGATGTCCCGCGCCGACCAGTCGTTCACCAGCACCACGCCGAACACGTGGTCGGCGAACGCCGCCGGGGTGACCCGTTCACCGAGCGCCGACGGCGTCCCGACGACGAAGCCGACCTCCGCCTCGATGTCGAGGCGGGTCGTCGGGCCGAACGCCGGCGGCTGGCCGTCGGTGGGCCGACGCTGCCCGCACGGGCGGACGATCTCGGTTCCGGAGACGACGACCGTGCCGGAGCGGCCGTGGTAGCCCACAGGCAGGTGCCGCCAGTTCGGGTTCAGCGGATCACCGCCGGGGCGCAGGATCCGTCCGACGTTGCTGGCGTGGTGCTCGGAGGCGTAGAAGTCGACGTAGTCGGCCACGTCCACCGGCAGGTGCAGCCGGACCGCGTCACGCGGGATCAGGCTGGGCCGCGCCGCCGCTTTCTGGGCCGGGTCGGTCAGCAGGTCGGTGATCCGCGCGCGGACTGCCGTCCAGTGGCGCCGGCCCCGGCTGAGGAACTCGTTCAGCCGGGGCCGGGCGAACACCGGGTCCCCCAGCGCGGCGGCGAGGTCCAGCACGTGGTCGCCGATGGCGACGCCGATCCGGGGGCTCCCACCGTCGGCGGAGAAGGCGCCGTAGGGGAGGTTCTGCAGCGGGAAGTCCGAGCCCTTGGGTACCGGCACCCACGAGCGGGCCGTCACGCCGACGCCTCGGTCCCGGCCGACGCCGTCGCCCCGGACGGTGCCGCGGAGCTGACGAGGCCGAGTCGGCGCAGGTCGTCGACCGGTGCGTCTGTCCGGCATGAGCCGTATGCGACGAGGGCCCGGCGTGCGGCGCGGGCCAGCTCCGGCGGCACCGCGCGGGCCTCGGCGACGAGCGCGGCCTCGTCCGTGCGGTCGAGGATCTCGCTGACCGCCGGGAGGCCGGCGCCGTCGACCGCGCGGCAGGTGGCGAGCACCAGGTTGAGGAACCCGTGGTGGGTGAAGCCGGTTCGCCGGTCCCGGTAGGGCAGCGCGTGGTGGAGCCCGGCGGTCGCCTTGAACGGCACGCCGCCGCGCGCGCAGGCGACCACGAATCGGGCCACTTCCGCGGACGGGGGGAACTGTTCCGCGCGCGCCCCGCCGCACCGGATCTTGGCCCCGTGGCCGGCGGCCGACACCCGCGCCAGGGCGTCGAGATCCCCGCGCGGCGTCTCGACGAAACAGGGCACGGACGGTGGCACCGCCGCCAGCGCGGCGAGGTCACCCAGCAGCCCCTCGACCCCGACCAGCTCGACGCGCGGGTCGCCCTCAAGGCGGGCCAGGGCGGTGTGGAGCGTGCTCGGCTCCAACGGGCTGACGAGGCCCAGCGCGAGACGCCCCTCGGCGGCGGTCCCGTCGAGACGCCCGCCAAAGGCTCCACGCCCGCGCGCACCGGCGGCGAGCGCTTCGAGGAGTTCGTCGAGGCGGGACGCGGCGCACAGGAAGTGGCCGGTCAGGACGCCGGTGGGGTCCGCGCGGTCGTGCCGGTGCCGGCGGAGGGCGGCGGGCATGGGCAGTTCCTCGGGCGGGAACAGCCCGGCGTCGTCGACCAGCCCGGCGAACAAGCCCGGCGGCGGATGGCCGGTCACCCTGCGCCGCCCCGCGCCGCCGCGTTCGCCGCCCACGTCCAGGCGTAGTCGGGGTCCTCGCAGGCGAGGCCGCCCTCGCCGAGCTCGAGTGGGGCGAAGGTGTCGACCATGACCGCGAGCTCGTCGACGAACTCCACCCCGATGCTCGCCTGCACCGCCCCGGGCTGCGGGCCGTGGGTGTGCCCGGCGGGATGCAGCGAGAGGGAACCGGGCCCGATCCCGGAACCGCGGCGGGCTCCGTAGGCACCGCCGGTGTAGAAGATCACTTCGTCGGAGTCGATGTTGGCGTGGTAGTACGGCGTCGGGATCGCGTCGGGGTGGTAGTCGACCTTGCGGGGCACGAAGTTGCAGACGACGAAGTTACGGCCCTCGAAGACCTGGTGCACCGGCGGTGGCTGGTGCAACCGGCCGGTGATCGGCTCGAAGTCGCCGATGTTGAACAGGTACGGGTAGAGGCAGCCGTCCCAGCCGACGACGTCGAACGGGTGGGTCCGGTAGGTCAGCACCGTGCCGGCGACGCCGCCGGCCCCGGGCCCGCGGTGCTTCACGTACACCTCGACGTCCGTTCCCTCCTCGAGCAGCGGCCCGGCCGGGCGGCGCAGGTCGCGTTCGCAGTAGGGGGCGTGCTCGAGGAACTGGCCCGAGGCCGACAGGTAGCGCTTCGGCGGGCGGATGTGGCTGTTCGCCTCGATGATGTAGGCGCGCAGCGGCTCGTCGCCGCTCGGCGTCCACCGGTGCGTCGTGCCGCACGGGACGACGACGTAGTCGCCGGGGCCGGCCGGCAGTGTGCCGAACACGGTGTCGACGCGGGCGGTGCCGGCCTCGACGTAGACGCACTCGTCACCGGTGCCGTTGCGGTAGAGCGGTGAAGGCGCGCCGGCGGCGACGTAGCAGAGCCGGACGTCGGCGTTGCCCAGGAGCAGCCGCCGCCCGGTGACGACGTCGAGGCTCCGCCATCCCTCGGCCGCGGTGAGGGTGTGGGTGCGCAGGTGCCGCGGCCGCAGGGGGTGGTTGGCGACAGTGCCGAGGGCGGGCAGCTCCCACGGCCGGGCCGCGCTGATCGCCGCCGGGATCTCCCGGTGGTACAGCAGTGACGAGTCCGCGGAGAAGCCCTCCGATCCCATCAGCTCCTCGCTGTACAGGCCGCCGTCGCCGCCGCGGTGCTGCGTGTGCCGTTTGGGCGGGACGTCCCCGGTCCGGGCGTAGTACGGCATCGTCGGGTCCTTTGCGTCGGGTCCTTTGCGTCGGGTCCTCAGAACATCTGCTCCGCGGAACCTCGGCACCTCAGAGGTTTCCCCGCCGTTCCTGCTCGCGTTCGATCGCCTCGAAGAGGGCCTGGAAGTTGCCCTTGCCGAAGCCGAGCGATCCGTGCCGCTCGATGAGTTCGAAGAACACCGTCGGACGGTCCCCCAGCGGCCTGGTGAAGATCTGCAGGAGGTAGCCGTCCTCGTCGCGGTCGACCAGGATCCGGCGGCGCCGGAGCTCCTCGACCGGTGCCCGCACCTCGCCGACGCGGGCCCACAGCGCGGGGTCGTCGTAGTAGGTGTCGGGAGTGTCGAGGAACTCGACGCCCTCGGCCCGCATCGCGTCGACCGAGGCGAGGATGTCACCGGTCGCCAGGGCGAGGTGCTGCGCGCCGGGACCGCCGTGGAACTCCAGGTACTCCGCTATCTGCGACTTCCGCCGGCCGGGCGCGGGCTCGTTGAGCGGGAACTTGACCCGGTGGTTGCCACTGGCGACCACCTTGCTCATCAGCGCCGAGTACCGGGTGGCGATGTCGCCGCCGACGAACTCGGCCAGGTTCGTGAAGCCCATGACCCGGTTGTAGAACGCCACCCACTCGTCCATGGCGCCGAGCTCGACGTTGCCCACGACGTGGTCCAGCGCCTGGAACAGGCTGCGCGGCGCACCCGGCCGCCGGACGTGCCCGGAGCGGCGCTCGACGTAGCCCGGCAGGTAGCACCCGGAGTAGCGCGACCGGTCGACCAGGGTGTGCCGCGTCCGCCCGTAGGCGGCGATGGCGGCGAGACGCACGGCGCCGTGCTCGTCACGCAGCTCGTGCGGCTCCTCGAGCACCCGCGCACCCTGGGCACGGGCGTGCGCGATGCACCGGTCGACGTCGGGCACCTCCAGCGCGATGTCGACGACGCCGTCGCCGTGCCGGCGGTGGTGGTCGAGCAGGGGGCTGTCCGGGCTCACTCCCCCTTGGAGCACGAACCGCACCGCGCCGCTGGTGAGAACGTAGGAGCAGTGATCGGGCTGGCCCGTCTCCGGCCCGGAGTAGGCGACGAGGTCCATGCCGAACGCCGACTGGTAGTAGTGGGCCGCCTGGTTGGCGTTGCCGACCACCCACACCACCGCGTCCCAGCCGGACACCGGGAACGGGTCGCCGGCCGGGTCGTGCTCGACGAGACCGACCAGCTGTCGGAGCTGGTCGATGTCCAGCTCGGCCGAGCGCTCCTGGCCGGTCAGCGTCACTTCGGTGCTCATGGACGTCCTCTCGGCCGGGCGGGAGTCGAGGCGGCGGCGCTGGCGCGCGAACGCGAGAGTGACACTACCTTGAGTGACGCGATGCCCGCCTGGTGTGACGACTCGCCTGGTGTGATGAGACGGGGTGGTCAGCGACCGGCGACCTCGCCGGTGGTCAGGTCCTGGGTTCCGATGACCCGCAGCAGGTCGAGCTGGTCGCGCGCCGGGCTGCCCGGTCGCGGGTAGAGCACGACCAGCGTCTGGGTGCCCGCGTCGCTGGTCAGCGTCTCGCACAGCAGGTCCACGGCGCCCACCGCCGGATGGATGATCCGCTTGTGGTCGGCGCGGCGCACCATGACCTCGTGCTCCGCCCAGAGCCGCGCGAACTCCTCGCTGCGGCCCAGCAGATCGGCCACGAGATCCTCCACATCCGCGTCGCCGCGGCGCCGGCCGTGGGTCGCGCGCAGGTCCGCGACGTGCGTGCGGGACAGCCGCTCCCAGTCCTCGCGCGGGAACCGCGACCGGACGTCCGGCTCGGCGAACCAGAGCCAGGTGTTGTTGCGGGCCCGTCCCGGGCGGGCGGAGATGTCGCCGGACAACGCGACCGACATGCGGTTGCGCGCCAGGACCTCGCCGATGTCGGAGACGACGAACGCGGGAGTGTCGGTGAGCCGGTCGAGGATGTACAGCAGACCGGGCGAGACGTGCGCGGCGGTGGACGTCCGCGGTGGGGGCGGCTGGCCCGCGAGGTGGAACAGGTGGTCGCGTTCGTCGTCGCTCAGGCGCAGCGCCCGGGCCAGCGCGGCCAGCAGCGGCGCGGACGGCCGCGGCCCGCGGGACTGTTCGAGGCGGGTGTAGTAGTCGGTCGACATGACGGCGAGCGCGGCCACCTCGTCGCGGCGCAGCCCCGGGGTGCGCCGGCGCACCCCGGGGGGCAGGCCGACGTCCGATGGCTGCAGCTGCGCGCGGCGCCGGCGCAGGAAGTCGGCGAGCCCGGAGCGATCCATGCCACCAGCGTTCCCCACACCCGGCGGCCGAGCCAGGGACCGGCGATCCCACGATGAACGGTCCCTGCCGCGGCGTCGCCCGCCGCAGCAGACTGGCGGCCATGACGCAGACGACGATGACGACAAGGCGGCTCGGGGCGACCGGGCCGGAGGTGGGTGCGCTCGGGCTCGGTTGCATGGGCATGTCCGGCATGTACGGGCCGGCCGACGACGACGAGAGCGTGGCGACGATCCTCGCCGCGGTCGACGCGGGGATGACCCTGCTCGACACCGGCGACTTCTACGGCATGGGGCACAACGAGCTGCTGGTCGGCCGCGCCCTGCGCCAGCTCGACCGGGACGCGGTGACGGTGAGCGTGAAGTTCGGCGCGCTGCGCGACGCGGTCGGCGGCTGGGGTGGTTTCGACGCCCGGCCGGCGGCGCTGCGCAACTTCCTCGCCTACTCGCTGGTGCGCCTGGGCACCGACCATGTGGACATCTACCGGCCGGCCCGGCTCGACCCCGCCGTGCCGGTCGAGGACACCATCGGTGCCATCGCCGAGCAGGTCAAGGCCGGTCTGGTCCGGCACATCGGCCTGTCGGAGGTCGGCCCGGAGACGATCCGGCGGGCGGCGGCCGTGCACCCGATCTGCGACCTGCAGATCGAGTACTCGGTCCTCTCCCGCGGCATCGAGGACGAGATCCTGGCGACCTGCCGCGAGCTGGGGATCGCGATCACCGCGTACGGGGTGCTCTCCCGCGGGCTGATCGCCGGCACCGGCCCGTCGGGGCACAGCGGCGACTTCCGGGCGCACAGCCCGCGCTTCCAGGGCGCGAACCTCGACCACAACCTGGGGCTCGTCGAACGCCTACGGCCGGTCGCCGAGCGCCACAACGTCTCCGTCGCGCAGCTGGCCATCGCCTGGGTCGCCGCCGCCGGTCCGGACGTCATCCCGCTGGTGGGGATGCGCCGCCGCAGCCGCGTCGACGACGCCCTGGCCGCCGTGGCCGTCACCCTGTCCGAGCAGGATCTGGCCGACGTCGACCGGACGGTGCCCGCCGGGTCGGCCGCGGGCGGACGGTACGAGGACGCCCAGCTCACCGCCCTCGACAGCGAGCGTCCCGCCGAGCGCTGACGCGGCCCGCCAGCCCGCCCACGCACAGGTGGTGCACAGGGAACGCACAGCGTAGGCATCGCCGGGCCCGCCATGATCGAGCCATCAGGTCAGCCGATCGCAGATGGAGGGCACATGGAGGATCACCGGAGTCCCAGCCGGACGCGGGCGTACGAGGGGCGCCCGCTGGCCCGGCCCGACGAGGAGATCGTTGACCAGGGCCTCGCCTTCGACGTCGGCACACTGCTGAGCCGGCGGCGGATGCTGGCCTTCTTCGGCCTCGGCGCCGCGTCGGCCGGCCTGGCGGCCTGCGGCTCGGACTCCGCCGGATCCACTGCCTCAGCCGCCTCGGGGACGTCCACCTCGGGGACGTCGGCCGCGACAGCGAGCGTGGCGGCCGGGGAGATCCCCGAGGAGACCGCGGGCCCCTACCCGGGCGACGGATCCAACGGGCCGGACGTCCTCGAGCAGAGCGGTGTGGTCCGCAGTGACATCCGGTCCAGCTTCGGCGACTCGACCGGCACCGCCGAGGGCGTCCCCATGACACTGGCGCTGACGGTTCGCGACCTCGCGAACGGCGGCACGCCCTTCGCCGGGGTGGCCGTGTACGTGTGGCACTGCGACCGCGAGGGCCGCTACTCGATGTACTCCGACGGCGTCACCGACCAGAACTACCTGCGCGGGGTCCAGGTCGCAGACTCCGCCGGCACGGTCCGCTTCACCAGCATCTTCCCGGCGTGCTACACGGGGCGCTGGCCGCACATCCACTTCGAGGTCTATCCCGACCAGGCCAGCATCACCGACTCGACGAAGGCCATCGCCACCTCGCAGGTCGCGCTGCCGCAGGACGTCTCCGAGAAGGTCTACGCCCAGTCGGGCTACGAGGCGTCCGTGCGCAACCTGGCGGCGGTCAGCCTCGACAGCGACAACGTCTTCGGGGACGACTCGGCCGCCAGCCAGCTCGGCACCGTGACCGGCGACGTCTCCAGCGGCTACGCGGTCGCCCTCGCCGTCGGCGTCGACACGTCGACGGCCGCGGGCGGCAGCCAGGCTCCCGGTGGAGGGCCGGGGGGCGGAGGGGCGCCGGGCGGGGGCTGACGGGTCAGCCGGACCAGACCGGTCAGCCGGATCAGCCGCGCAGCTCCCAGCCGTTGCCGGCGGGATCGCGGCAGATCACGATCCGCCGGCCGTCGAAGTCACCCGCGGTGAACGGGATGCCGGCCGCGGTCAGGCGGGCCTCGATCGCGGCGCAGTCGGCACCGACCTCGATCGCCGTGTGCGCCTTGGCCGCGGGAACATGGTCGGGGTCGAGGCTCAGGTGGACCTGGGTGCCGTCGTCGGCCTCGAACCACCGCGCACCGCGGCCGAGGGCCACCGACGATGGCTCGAGCCGCCGGTAGCCGAGCACCCCCACCAGGAACTCCGCCTCGGCGTCGGCGGCATCCGGCGGGACCCCGAGGTTGGCATGGTGAAATCTCGGCACACGCCGGAGTGTGGCACAGAAGCCACCTCCGGCGGAACGTCCTCGCCCCCGGTCAACCGGCCTCAGCCTCCAAGCGGGCGGCCGACGAGCCCGGCCCGCTCGGCGACGAACTCCTCGACGCTGCGCGCCGGACGTCCCGCCCGCAGTCGGGAAATGTTTGGATTCTGTCGCCTTCGTACGTGACAGGCGCCGGTGCCCGACGGGTGCCGACGATCATCCCCGGAGGGGCAGATGGCCAGCGAGACGACCTGTCCGGCACCGCCGTTCGACCGGGAGCTCACCCCGCTGCTGGCATCGGGCCAGCTGCCGTCCACCGTGGACGCCGCGCGCATGGTCGCGCTGCGCACGCCGACACCGCTGGCGGTGGTCGACGAGGCGCTGGCCGCGCAGGACCTCGTCCGTGAGGACCGGCTCGTTCCCGGACTGGACGGGGACCCGGACGTCACCGTCGCCGTCATCAGGAAGCGCGCGGGCGCGCCGGGCGGGCCGGGCGTCTACTTCGCCCACGGCGGCGGGATGGTCATGGGTGACCGGTTCAGCGGCATGAACCGGTACCTGGACTGGATCACCCTTTTCGACGCTGTCGTGGTGTCCGTGGACTACCGGCTCGCGCCGGAGCATCCCGACCCGGCGCCGCTGCGCGACTGCTACGCCGGTCTGGTCTGGACGGCGGAGCACGCCGCGGAGCTCGGGTTCGACCCGGGCCGGCTGATCGCTGTGGGCCTGAGCGCCGGCGGCGGGCTCGTCGCGGGGGCGACGCTGATGGCCCGGGACCGCGGCGGGCCCGCGCTCGCCGGGCAGATCCTGCTCTGCCCGATGCTCGACGACCGCGACGCCACGGTCTCCACGCAACAGATCGACGGCATCGGCGTGTGGGACAGGTCCAGCAACATCGCCGGCTGGGGCGCCCGGCTCGGCGACCGGCGCGGCACGGACGACGTCTCGGAGTACTCGGCCCCGGCCCGGGCCACCGACCTCTCCCGGCTGCCGCCGACCTACCTCGACTGCGGATCGGCGGAGGTGTTCCGGGACGAGGTGGTCGCCTATGCCTCGGGAATCTGGGCGGCCGGCGGGTCCGCGGAACTGCACGTGTGGGCCGGCGGCTTCCACGGTTTCGACGGAGTGGCGCCGGACGCCGCGATCTCCGTTGCCGCGCGGAAGACCCGGGACGATTTCATCCGGCGCCTTCTCGGGTCTGCACACAGTGAGGAGCGATGAATAATCGCTCACTCCGAGCCTGCCGACCCGCACCCACCCGCACCCAGGAAGGCCGACCCTCCGCACAGGGAAACATACGAACACGTAACGGCGACTCCCGCCGCGGCACGCACGCACCCCCTAGATCACATTCCGCATCGTGGAATAGTAAGCGCTCACTTGTCCAAGTCGGTTCGGGCGGTTAGCCTTTCCTCGGCGCCAGGAAACCGGCCCGGGGAGAGCGGCGGCGGACCGTCCAGAGCGCCGTACGGCGAGGGCGGCGGCACGTTCGGTCATCGATTCGCGTGATCGCCGCTTCGTGCGTCCCCTCGTATCGGCGGAAGTGAGAGCACTCGACATGGATCGCGAGTCGGAGTCCCCACGTGCGGAATTACTCGCGGCTACCGATGAACAGATCGAAGACGCGGCTGACCACGCCGATCCGATGGCACTGCGGGGATTGCTGTATCAGCTGACCGGCGACGAGAGCGTCGCCGCCACGAAGGTCGGGCCCGTACCGGGCTACGTGGGCGGGAACCTCTCGGTCGGCCTCACCGATCCGGCCGACATCGCCCTGCTGCGAGCGAAGGCCGCGGATTTCCTGAAGGCCTGTCGCGACTCCGGCGCGGGGCAGATCGATCCCGGGCCGCGCGAACGACTGCCGCGCAGCCTCGCGCTCGCCGGCGGCCTGGACGAGCTCCCCGCGGAGGACGTCGATCTCTGGGTGGAGGAGCTCGGCCTCGACCCCTGGGTCCGCGGGCTGACCTGGAAGGAGCCCACCCCGCCGGAGCGGCTCGCGGACTTCTCCGTCATCGTCATCGGTACCGGCATGGGCGGCCTGAACGCGGCCGTCCAGCTCCAGCACGCCGGCATCAGATTCACGGTGATCGAGAAGAACTCCGGCGTCGGTGGGACGTGGCACGAGAACCGCTACCCGGGCGCGCGGGTCGACTCGCCGAGCCGCGCCTACATGCACATGATCGGCGTCGAGTTCGACTGCCCGTCACCGTGGTGCTCACAGTCCGAGAACCAGCGCTACTTCGACTGGGTCGCCGACACCTTCAACCTCCGCGAGCACATCGTGTTCGGCACCGAGGTGACGACGGTGGTCTGGCAGGAGGGCACCTCCACCTGGGAGGTCACGGCGAAGGGGCCGGAGGGCGAGCGGGTCTTCCGGGCGAACGCGGTCATCAGCGCCGTCGGGCTGCTCTCGCGGCCCAGCGTCCCGACCATCGCGGGCGCGCAGGACTTCCAGGGCCCGTCGTTCCACACCGCGCGCTGGCCGGACGGCCTCGAGCTGGGCGACAGGCGGGTCGGTGTGATCGGCACCGGCTGCTCGGGCGTCCAGATGACTCCGGAGCTGGCGAAGCTCGCCTCGCACGTCACGGTGTTCCAGCGGACGCCGCAGTGGCTGTTCGAGCACGCCGGCTACCTGTCACCGTTCCCGGACCAGGTGACCTGGCTGGACCGCAACTTCCCGTACCACCCGCACTTCATGCGGTTCCGGACCAACTGGCTGCTCGGCCCGTACCAGTCGGGGCCGTTGCGTGAGATCGACCCGGAGTTCGACGACCCGTTCGCGCGCAGCGCCGTCAACAAGGAGATCCGCGACGAGCGGGTCGCCTTCATCCGGCAGAAGCTCGCCAGCCGGCCCGACCTGGTCGAGAAGATGATCCCGCCGCATCCGCCGTTCTCGGCGCGGCCGGTGCAGGTCGACGCGAACTACAACATGTACGACGCGATCATGCGCGACAACGTCGCCCTCGTCACCGAGGGGATCGACCGGATCACCCCGACCGGCATCCGCACGGCGGACGGCACCGAGCACGAGCTGGACGTCATCGTCTACGCGACCGGGTTCAAGGCGAACGAGTGCCTGTGGCCGATGGAGGTGCTGGGGCGCAACGGGCGCTCCGTGCACGAGCTGTGGGCGAAGGACGGCCCGCGCGCCTACCTCGGCGCGATGCTGCCGGGGTTCCCGAACCTGTTCCTCATCTACGGGCCGAACATGAACCCGTACGGCGGCCTGGGCGTCGTCAACCACCAGGAGATGGTCACCCGCTGGCTCCTCGAGTGCATCGAGAAGGTCATCCTCGAGGAGAAGGCCTCCATCGACGTCACCGAGGAGGCGTACTGGCGCTACAACGACCAGCTCGACGAGCGCGAGAAGTACAAGATCTACAAGGATGCGCGGGCGAACAGCTACTACCGCAACGAGCACGGCCGCTCGGTCACGAACTGCCCGTTCCCCGGGAACGAGATGTGGCACCGGCTGCGCCACCCGGACTTCGACGACCTGATCCTGCGTTGACCCCGCCGGCCCGCCTGCCCGTGGTCGGGGCCGGCGGGCCCGGTCAGGGCACGGGCGCCCTCGCGTTGGCGGGAGCCCCCGGTCAGGCCGGGTGCGGGGGCCATTCCAGGCCGGACAGCGAAGCCAGCGCGTGCACCAGTGCCTGGGCGCCGTCACGGCCACGGTCCTGCGCCTGCAGGGCCACGTAGAGCTGGTTGGCGAGCGCCAGCCCCGGCAGGGCGAGCCTGGCCCGCCGTGCCTCGGCGAGCGCGATGCCGAGATCCTTGACCATGTGGTCGACGAAGAACCCGGGCGCGAAGTCGCCGCCCACCACCCGCGGCGCGAGGTTCGACAGCGACCAGCTGCCGGCGGCGCCGCTGGCCACCGACTCCAGCACGCCGGCGACGTCCAGTCCGACGCGGCTGGCGTACAGCAGTCCCTCCGACATCGCGACCATGGTGCTGGCGATGAGGATCTGGTTCACCATCTTCGTGTGCTGACCGGCGCCGTGATCACCCTGCCGGACGATCGTGGCGCCCATCGCCTCGAAACCGGGGCGGACCGCCTCGAACACGCCGGGCGGGCCGCCGACCATGATCGAGAGTGTGGCGTTGCGGGCGCCGACGTCGCCGCCCGACACCGGCGCGTCCAGCGCGTGCATCCCGATCTCCCCGGCGGCCCGGCCGATCTCGACCGCGAGCGCGGGCTCGCTCGTCGTCATGTCGACGAGAACCGTCCCGGGCTCAGCACCGGCGAGCGCGCCGGCGGGGCCGAGCAGCACCTCGCGGACGTCCGCGGGCAGGCCCACCATCGAGAACACGACGTCGCTGCCGGCCGCCACCTCGGCGGGCGAGTCGGCCCAGGTCGCCCCCGCGGCGAGCAGGCCGTCCGCGCTGTCCCGGCTGCGGGTCGTGACCGTCACCCGGTAGCCGCGGCGCAGCAGGTGCCCGCACATGGACGCCCCCATCACCCCGGTGCCGATCCACCCGACCCGGGTCGACTCGGGCGACATCGACTCGGGCGACACCGACTCGGGCGACACCGGCGAGGAACCTGCGACGGACAAGACGACCCGCTTCCTGTGCGACCACGCACGACTGCGTCCCACTGCCACCTCGTACGACCCCGTACGACCCAGGAGTTCGTACCACCCGGCCCCGCCGCCGGTGGCGGCCGGCTCAGTTCACTGCGGCGCGGCGCAGCGCGCGGTACAACAGCTGGGGATCGCCCATCCGGCGGCGCAGTGCCCGTTCCAGGCCGGCGATCGGGTAGAGGTTCTGGGGGGCGCGGGCGTCCTTGAACTCGGCGGAGGCGAAACGGCGCAGCGTCACCTGGCTCTGGTCGGCCAGCGCGATCGCCTCGGCGGCGGACATGTCCGCGCCGCACTCGACCCGCACCACCCCGGCCCACGGCGCGCCCGGCCCGCCCGGCAGCCGCAGGTACCAGCTGTGCCGGTCCCAGCTGGAACCCATCAGGAAGACCGGGGTCCGCTGGCCCGGACCGAGGGTGCCGACCATCGCGTGCTGGCGCGGCGGAAGGTAGGCCGACTGGTGGGTCTTGACGAAGCCCAGGGTCCGCGGCAGGTGCTGGCGCCCGCGCAGCGGGCCGTCGACGACCAGCAGGTCGGTGCCGGCGTGGTGGCCGGTGCCGGTCGTGTGGTCGCCGAGCCGGGCGCGGGCCGCGGCGGCCGACTCCACCTCGAGCTCACCGAGGGCCCGCTGCAACGCCAGGCTCAGCCCGACCGGGTCGGTCGCGCGCGTCCGGCGGACGGGATAGTCGCCGGCGGTCGTCCGGACGTCCGCGGCGTGCGCGGCGGCGGTGAACGTCCCCCGGCTCACCATCGCGACGGCCAGGTGGGCCCCGGCCTCACAGCAGCAGACGACGCCACTGGCATAGGAGGCGCACAGGGCCGGCAGCGCCGATGTCGCCTGCTCGCCGGCGGGCACGCTGTCGTGGATCCAGGCGCGTGCCTCGACGCGGCGCACCCCGTCGACGAACAGCACCGCGCCCGGCGGGGCCGTGCCGGGAGCGGGGTCACGCGGCGCCCACGCCGACTCGGGCACCTCGACGTCCAGCACGACCGGGGCGCTGGACTCGACGAGCTCCTCCTCGCCGAGGCTCGTCCCGTAGCCGGGATCCCAGGCGTCGACGCTGAACCGCATCCCGCCCGCCGGCGCCACAGGTGCCGCGGATCCGGGAGGTGCGGGAGGTGCGGGGGATCCGTCGGGTCCGGCCGGCGCGGCCGGCCGCGGGATTGGTGGTGCCTCGGTCACGTGCGCTCCCTGACGACGGTCGACGTCCGCTGGTCCCGGTTCACCGCGAAGCGTACGGGGACCCGCTCGGCCAGCGCCTGGACGTGGGTGACCAGGCCGACCATCCGGCCGCCGCCGCTCGCGAGGCTCTCCAGGGTGCTCGCGACGACGTCCAGGGTGGCCTCGTCGAGGGTGCCGAAGCCCTCGTCGAGGAACAGCGAGTCGAGCGAGGCCGCCCCGCCGGCCGCCATCGCCCGCAGCTGGGAGGACAACGCGAGAGCCAACGCCAGGCTGGCCTGGAACGTCTCACCGCCGGAGAGGGTCCGCACCGGCCGGCGCGAGTCGGCGTCGGCATGGTCGACGACCACGAACTCGCCGTCCTCGTGGGTCAGCTCGAACTGGCCGCCGGACAGCTCCGACAGCGTCACCGACGCCTCCTCGACGAGGATGTCGAGGGCGGCGGCCACCATCCAGCGCGGGAACCGGTCGGAGCGCAGCAGCTGGCCGAGCTGGCGGGCGACCTGGTCCGCCTCGCGCGCCGTCGCGACCTCGGCGGTGAGCCGGGCGGCCTCGGCACGGCGCTCGACGACCCGGGCAAGCTCCGCGCGGGCCCGTGCCAGCCCTTCCGCCACGGCGGCGGACGCACCGGCCGAGGCCGGCCCCCCGGCGGGGTCAGGCTCGGGGCCGTCGGGGCGAAGGTCGTGGGCGGCGAGCAGCTCGCCCAGCGCGGTGTCGGCGTCGTCACGGCGCCGGCGGGTGGCCTCGGCCTCGGCGGTGGCCGCGGTGAGCAGGTGGTCGCGGGCCGTCGCCTGCGCGCGGGACCAGTCGGTCAGCTCCGTCCAACCAGCCAAAACGTCCTCGCCGTCGACCGCGGGGGCGCCGAGCGGGACGAGGCCGTCGCGGGCCGCGGCCAGCGCGGCGCCGGCCGCGCCGAGCGCGTCCCGGGCCTGCTCGAACGCCCGCTCGGCGGCGTCGACTTCCGCCCGGGCGCCGCGTAGCCGCTGGTCGGCCTGGCCGGCCGCGGCGGTGAGCCGGTCGAGCTCGGCGAGCGCGGCCGCGACCTCGACGGCGCTCGGCGCGCCGGCGAGCGCGGCACGCAGCGCCTCGGTCTGGTCGTCGAGGGTCGCGACGCGGGTGGCGGCCCGCTGCTGGGCCCGGGCCGCGGCGATCCGCTCCTCGTCCGCCCGGGCCTGCCCGGCGGTGGCGAGCGCCAGTGCCTGCCGCGCGGCGGCGAGGGACGCCGCGGCGGCGGCCGACCGCTCGGCGGCGGCGTCACGCTGACCGGCCCGGTCACGGGCGAGGCCGGCGGCCCAGGTGACGAGCGCGGCCCAGTCGGCCTCCAGGTCGGTGCCCGCCGGGCCGGGAGCGCCGAGGGAGACCAGCGGGTCCCGGGCGGTGTCGAGCGCCCGCCGTGCCCCGGCCGCCTCGTCCCGGCAACGGGTGACGACCGTCTCGGCGGCCGCCGCGGCGTCGCGGGCCTGGCGCAGGGCCAGGTCGGCGCCGGTGACGGCGCCGTCGAGCCGCTCGACGTCCGCGAGGAGGTCGGCGGCGCGGCGGGCGTCCGGCGCGTCGGCGAGCGCGCGGCGCAGCTCCTCGACCCGTTTGGTCAGCTCCGCGAGCCGGGCCTCGGATTCCAGTGCCGCCCGGGTGGCGGCGGTCGCCTCGGCGGTACGGGCGGCGACCTCACCCTCGGCGGCGGTGACCGCCTCGTCGGCCGCACCGATGCCGAGGGCCGGCAGCGGCGGCGGCAGGGTCGCGACGGGCCGCGCGCAGACCGGGCAGTCCTCCCCCACGGCCAGGTGCGGCCGCAACGCGGCGGCCAGATCGGCGCGGGCGGCGGTGTCCCGGGCGGCGGCCGCGCGGTGCCGGGCGTGGCGGGCCGTGTCCAGGGCGGTCTCGGCCCGGCCGAGCGCGTCCCGGGCTGCGGCGTGCGCGGCTGCCGCGCCAGCCTGGCCGGTCAGCAGCTCGGCGAGCAGCTCGTGATCGCGCAGGGCCCGTTCCAGCGGGCCGCGCGGCGGTGCGGCGGCCCGCTCCTCGCGGACGGCGGTGTCGGCCCGCTCGGCCGCCTCCCGGCGCTCGACGGCCTCGGCCCGCGCCGCCTCTGCGCCGCGCAGCCGATCGGTCAGCGCCGCCAGCCCGACCGGCGGGCGCACACCGGCGAGCAGCCCCAGCTCGGCTTCGAGCCGGCTCATCTCGGCGGCGGCGGCCTCGGCGGTCTGCTCGGCCGCGCGTTCGGTGGTGGTCGCCGACGCCAGCCCGCCGCGCGCCTGCGCGAGCGCGGCGTCCGCGGCGGCGAGGGCCGCCCCGGCCGCGGTCTGCTCGGTGACGGCTTCCGGTCGGGCCGCGAGCAGGCCGGCGAGTGCCTCGTGGTCGTGGGCGTACCGGTCGAGCGGGCCGCGGGACGGCGCCGCGGCGAGCCGTTCCCGGGCGGTGCTGTCCGCCCGCTCGGCCTCCTCGCGGTGCCGGCGGGCGTCCGCGGCGGCGGCCCGGGCGGCGTGCAGCCGGCCGGTGAGATCCGCCAGCCCGTCCGGCGGTCGGACGGCGGCGAGCCGGTCACGCTCAGCGGCCAGCCGGGTGACCTGGGCGGCGGCGTCGGCGGCGGCGGTGTCCAGCCAGGCCAGCTCCGCCAGCGCGGCGGCCACCTCGGCGGCGAGCCGGGTGAGCGCGTCGACCTGGTCGGCCGCGGTGGCCTCGGCGGCGGCGGTCGCGTCCGAGTACCCGGCGAGCTGCTCGGCGAGGACGTCCGCGCGCTGGCGCTGGTCGCTCGCGCGGGCGTTCGCCGCCGCGCGGATCGTGTCGTAGACGCCCAGCCCGAGCAGCCGGGTGAGGATCGCCTGCCGCTCGCTCGGCTTCGCCCGCAGGAACTCCGCGAACTCGCCCTGCGGGAGCACCACGCAGGTGCAGAAGTGCTCGAAGGTGAGCCCGAGCAGCTCCTCGACCGCCGCCGTGACGGCGGGCGCGCCCGCGGCGAGGACCTCCGTCGGCTCCCCCGGCCCGCCCGCGCCGGACGGGTCGGCCAGCCGCTCGAACCGGGCGTTGCGCACGGTCACCCCGCCGCGGGCGGAGCGGCGCAGCTCCCGCGCCACCACGTAGCGGGCGCCGGCCGCGTCGAAGACGAGCCGCACCGTGCCGCGGGCCGCGGTCGGCGCGAGCGCCAGGTGCACCGTCGCGCGGTTGTTCCAGCGCGGCACCGAACCGAACAGCGCGAACGTCAGCGCGTCGATCAGCGTCGACTTGCCGGCGCCGGTCGGGCCCACCAGCGCGAAGTAGTCGGCGTCGGTGAGGTCCAGCACCGCCGGTTCCCGGAACGACCCGAAACCGGCGAGGTCCAGCTGTACCGGGCGCATTCAGTCCCCTCCCAGATCCCTCGGCCGGCGCCGGCTCGGACGTCCCATCAGTCGCTTGGTCACTCGGTCACTCGGCCACTTATTCGCCGCTGGAGACGTCGTCGTGCAGCCGGGCGAACAGCGCCTCGACCCGGGGGTCGTCGAACTGTTCGGCGGCGCAGTACTCCCGGAACAGGTCCGCGGGGCTGCGCCGGGCCAGCGCCGCGGCGCTGGGGCGCGACCCACCGAGGGCCACCCGGAACTCCGGGTCGATGCCGACCTCGAGCGCGTTCGGCAGCAGCTCCTGGACCTCGTCGCGCAGCCCCGCGCGGGCCGGTTCGCGCACGACCACCCGCAGCAGGTCCTCGGCGAGCTCCGGGGCCTGCGCGGCGAGCTCCGCGACGGTGCCCCGGACCGTCCGCAACCGCCGGCCGGCCGTCAGCGCGATGTCGGTGACCCGGGCGGGGACGCCGGGGCTCGCCTCGACGAGGCACACCACGTTCGTGTTCTCCTGCTCCCCGAAGTCGACGGCGAGCGGCGCGCCGGAGTACACCACCGGGCACGGCGCGGCGAGGGTCTGCCGCCGGTGCAGGTGCCCCAGCGCCACGTAGTGGGCGTCCGCGGGGAACGCCGCCGCGGACACGTGATACTCGAAGATCGACTGGGCCATCCGCTCCCCACCGCCGAACAGGCCGTTGGTCACCGTCAGGTGGGCCAGGACGAGGTTCACCGCGTTGTCGTCGAAGCCGGAGTGCAACTGCTCCACCAGGGCGCGCACCACCTGGTCGTAGCGGGCCGCGGTCTGGTCGGGCGTCTGGGTGACCAGGTCGGCGGCGCGCACGGCGTACCGCTGGGAGACGAACGGCAGCGCCGCCACGGTCACCGGTTCACCGGTGCCGGGGGCGCGGAAGGTCACCACCCCGCCGTCGGCGGCGGTGCGCGGCGTTCCGACCAGGGTGATCCCGGCGGCGGACATCAGCGGCCGGTAGGCGTCGAAGGTCGGCTGGTGGTCGTGGTTGCCGGCGATCACGACCACCTCGGCCCCCGTGCCGCGCAACGCGACGAGCGCCTGCACGGCGAGCTGCTGGGCCGCCGCCGGCGGGGCCGCGCTGTCGTAGACGTCCCCGGCGACGAGCACCGCGTCGACCTCGTGCTCCCGGGCGATCCCGATGATCTCCCCGAGCACCGCGCGCTGCTCGTCGAGCCGGTTACGCCCCTTGAGCGTCTTGCCGAGGTGCCAGTCCGAGGTGTGCAGGAACTTCATGGCGGTCCCTAACGGCCAGAGGTCAGAACGGCGGAACCTCGTCGGAGGGGTTGGGTAGGAGATCGAACGGATTGCGGGGAATCGTGCCGGGCGCCGGTTTCCCGGGCTGGCCGGGAACCGAGCCGGACGGCGGGCCGGTGGTTTCGGGGGGAGGACCCGCGGTCTCGGAGTGCCGGGTCGCCCAGGCGGGGAACGGGAACTCCACCGCGAGCGGCACCGGGATCTCCGGCTGCGAGACGAACATCGTGCCCGGCTTGGCCAGTGTGGCCCGGGCGCGCTGCCCGGGCGGCAGAAACCCGTACTCCGGCCGGCCCGCCTCGGCCGAGTCGAGGCGGCCGACCACCTTGATCGAGCTGTTCGCGATGATCCGCCGCTCGACCTCGCTCGCCGTCTGCTGCGCGCCGATCAGGATGATCCCCAGCGAGCGGCCGCGCTCGGCGATGTCGAGCAGCACCTCCTTGATGGGGCTCGCGCCCTCCCGCGGGGCGTACTTGTTCAGCTCGTCGATCATCGTGAACAGCAGCCCGCCGGCGCCGGCCTCCTCCTTGCGCCGCGTCTCCGCGGCCAGCACCACCCCGACGACGAACCGCTGCGCCCGCTCCGGCAGGTTGTGCAGGTCGACCACGGTCACCTGCTGGTCGGCCGTGGACACCCGCCGGCGCGGGCTGTCCGCCAGATCCGCCCGGATCAGTGACCGCAGTGAACGCAACGACGAGCGGAGCCGGCGGACGAAGGCGTTGACCGTCCCGGCGCCCGTCACCGGCCCGGCCCAGTCCCGGCGTGTCTCCTCGTCGGTCAGCCGGTCGACGATCAGGTCGACCAGCTCGGAGTAGGTCCGCACCAGCTGGCCGTCGATGCTGACGGCCCCGTCGGCGCCGGCGGGAACCGCGTCCGTGCGCAGCCGCAGGGCCACCTGGTGGACGACGATCGTGTACTGGTTGCGGTCGTCCTCGGCGTCGGCGAACACGTACGGCAGCAGCTCGCCCGCGCAGAACTCCTGGATCGTCCACCAGAACGCGGCTACCCCGGTCGGCCGGGAGGCGACGTGCGGACGTCCCGAGGTGTCGTCGGGCAGCGGCGGGGCGAAGAAGCCGACCGAGCGGAACGGCTCGGCGGGCAGCCCGAGCAGGCTGTAGGCGGCGCGCATACCCTCGTCGAGCCGGGAGTTGGCGTGGTCGAGGAACAGCAGGTCCTCGCCCTTCACCGAGAACACCAGCGCCTTGGTGTTCACCGCTTCGCGCCTGAGCACCCCGCAGCGGAAGATCGAGTGCAGCAGGAACAGCGCGAAGCTGGTCTTGGTGGCCACTCCCGAGATGCCGCTGATCGAGACGTGAGCGCCCCGGGTCCCGTCGAGGAACTCCAGGTTGACGTAGATCGGGTTGCCGTCCCGCCCGATGCCGACCGGGATCCGCTTGTCCATCATGTCGAAGTACAGCGCCGTCGCCCGCTCGTCGCCGGTCGCCCGCCGCACCTGCTCGCCGGGCAGCGGCGGGACGTAGACCTCCGGCTCCACCCGGGTCGTGGTGATCTCGGCGATCTCCTGCACCTGGGCGGGCAGGACGCCGTCGGCGATCAGGAAGACGTCCGAGCCGAACGACGCGCCCTCGTGCCGGGCCCGCACCTGGGTGACGATGCCGGCGGTCATCACCGGCCCGACGCCGGGCACCGCGCGGACGGTGACGACGACATCGTCGAGCTGCAGATAGCTGCCCTCGAGCAGGGCGACGTGGAACAGCAGCGGGGTGTTCTCCTCGGTGCCGAGCACCCGACCGACCGGCGCCACGGCCGCCGCCTCCCGCGCCGGGCCGGCGGTACGCCTGCCGTTGGACCCGCCGACCTCAACCGTCATGCACGAACCCCCAACCGACTGCCCCTACCAACCTGCTCCTGCCGGCCTGCCACGACCGGCCTGCGACTGCCGGCCTGCCAATGCCAATGCCAATGCCAATGCCATGGCCATGGCCATGCAGCGCCCGACACCCGACACCCTCCGCCGCAGGCGATCGCCCGGCGCATCCGGCGACCGGCCGCCACCAGGCTAGCCGTGAGGTCCGACACCCAGCCGGTGCCACCTCGACCAGCGACCTCCAACGCGTTCGCCGCCCGGCCGGGAGATAGCCGAGCCATAGTCGTCGGATGGCCCGTCTCATGCTCGTGCTGGGTGCCGTGCTCGTCTCCTGCATGGCGACGACGTCCTGCGGGCCGGCCTCGGACGGGTCGGGGCCGGGGCCGGTACCGCCCTGCAGCCTGCTGACAGTGCCGGAGATTCGAGCCGCGATCGACGCGGCCTGGAGCCCGGGCAGGCAGCAGGTCTCTGAAGGGGACACGGATGCGATCGGATGCGCCTTCAGTTCACCGAAAGGGTTCGTCATCCTCTGGAGTTCCGCGCAGGACGCCGAGGCAGGCTATCGGTCATCGCGCGCGGCTCCGGCCCAACAGCCGCAGGAGGATCTGAGCGGTGTCGGCTACGAGGGTTACGCATACACCAGCCCCGGCAACGTCCAGGAAGTCCACCTGCTGAAGGGTGACGCGTACGTCTCGGTCGCCGTCGGGGCAGGAGCCCCGCCGGGCACCGCCCGCCATTTCGGTGATCTTGTCGTTGCCAGACTCCCCTGACCGCCCGGTGCCTGCCGAGACGACCTGCACCTCCGATCAAGATCGCCAACGGACGGGGTGTCGTCAACGCGGTTGATTATCTTGAGGATAATTCGAGACTAAGAAGATCAAACCCCCGGCACGTCACGGTGATCCGGACACGGCAGGGGCAACCAGGGCGCCTACCGGCGCGAAGGCGCGCGACGGGTGATCCGCTGCCGTAGGCGCGCGCCGAGCGGGAAACCGGCCGACCCGCCCAGGAAGATCACCGCGTGGACCAGAGCCTCAACCCACGAGACCCCGAACGCGATCCGGCCCACGCCGATCAGAAGCATCACGATCATGACCGCGAGCGCGGCGAGAGACAGGAACCACCGACGTCGTCCGCGTCGACGTCGGTCTGGCTCCTGAGACGTCGGGGTGGTGCCGTGGCTGCCCGCGGGTTGGACCCGGGCGGCTCAACTGGTGTGGGTCGGGACGTGGCGGTCCAAGGCGTCGGCGAGGTCGGTGAGCTTCCGTTCGTAGGAGTCGTGGATCCGCGGGGTGACGTAGCCGAAGTACAGGTTGCTGCGCAGGATGGCGGTGAGCTGGTCGCCGTGGGCGGTGAGGGTGACCTCGGTCGGCCTAGGCGCCCGGGCGCCTGGTGATGGTGCGGGGCCAGCGCCGCCCGCCCTGACAGCGGACGGTGTTCGGGGTCGGGGGGATCGTTCCCGTGCGGAAGCGGGCGGATCCCCTGCGGCGCTAGGGTGATCGCACTATGACGAGAGCGATCAGAGGCGATCAGAACGAGGCGTCCGAACCTCGGCACAGCATGATCACCGAGTGGCTCGAAGCCGACGCCGAGCCTCGGCCGTGGCGGAAGCCGAGGCGACGGAAGGTCCTGTTCGCGCTGACCACGGTCCTGCTGATCTCGCTGACCGCGCTGCTCTGGCCCGGCGGCGAAGCGGATGCCCCCCTGCCCAGTGCGACCCCCGAAGAGTGGTCCCACGCCGCCCCGCTCGAAAAGACCCTCTACGGCCATACCGGCTGGGTGCGGTCGGTGGTGTTCTCCCCGGACGGACGCACGCTGGCCAGCGGCTCCGACGATGCCACGGTGCGGTTCTGGGACATGTCCGACCGCGCCGACCCCACCCCCCTCGGCAAGCCCCTCACCGACCACACCGACCCGATAGCGGCGGTCGCGTACTCCCCCGACGGACGCACCCTCGCGACCAGCTCCACCGACCGCACGGTGCGCTTCTGGGACGTCACCGACCGCACCGATCCCACCCCCCTCGGCGAGCCCCTGACCCGCCACTCCACGGACCCCACGAGCTATGTGGCCGCGATGGCGTACTCGCCTGATGGCCGCACCCTCGCCACCGGCGGCCTCGACAACACGCTGCGGCTGTGGGATGTCACCGACCGCACCAACCCCACCCTCCTCAACCAAACCCTCACCGGCCACACCAGAACAGTGGCGTTCCTGGCGTACTCCCCGGACGGGCGCACCCTCGCCACCGGCTCCTACGACCGCACGGTGCGGTTCTGGGACGTCACCAACCGCACCCGACCCACTCCCCTGGGCGAACCGATCGTCCTAGGCGACAGCCCGTCCGTCTGGTGGGTGCTAGATCTGGACTACTCCCCTGATGGGCACACCCTCGCCACCATCTCCGGCGACCGACTGGTGCGCTTCTGGGACGTCACCGACCGCACCAGACCCACCCTCCTCGGCCAAACCCTCACCGACCACACCGACCGGCTGGAGTCCGTGGCGTTCTCCCCGGACGGGCGCACCCTCGCCGTCAGCTCCGATGACCGCACGGTGCGGCTGTTGGCGCCGTGAGCAGTCCCCTCGCCCTTGGCCGGCAGCACGGTCCAAGGGTGTTCTGACGCGCCGTTAAGGCTTGTTTAGGACGGCGGCGCTTCGATGGTCGGAGTCGGCTGGAGCCGGGTCCTTCGGGAGGGCGTCTGATGAGTTGGCGGGACCGGTTGTTGCTGCGCCGGTATGGCCAGGGCCGTTCGAAGAGCCGGGCCACACTGCTCGATCGGGAGGCCAGCCCCACGGACCTCGCCGACCTGCGGGCCTTCGTCGCGGAGCGGATCGGTGTGGAGTTCTACGTCGAGCCGGAGACGACCGCGACCGACACGACGGTTGTCGCGGTGGACCGGGACGGCGACTGGATCCGCCGGCGAGTCGGGACCCCGACCGTCGCCGCCAAGCTGGCGAGGTCGGTGGGCGTGCCCGTGTACGACGCCGCGGTGCTCGGGTATCCGCGACGGATGCGGGAACGGAACCGAAACCACCGGAGGTGACCCCGTGGCCGGTCGGTCCCCGGCCCCCGGCTGTGCCGGGTGCGTCGGATGGTGGTGGTGAGTGCCACCTATGCCAGGCTGGCCCGTCTCCCGGGCGGAGGAATCGGCCGGTTGGTGCGGTAATGAGTCGAACGGCTGGTGGGGGGCCTGCGGATCACCCACCGTGACCAGCCGTGTCGGATCGCACCGCGCGGAAGGTGTCCTCAATAGTGATCTTTATTGTGCTGGCGTTTCCCTTCGCACTCATGTTGATGATGTTGGCGATGCACGCGATCGAGCTTCACCTCGACGCGCCGTCGACGCCGGCGCTCAGCCCGGCACGCCGCCGGTCGGCGGTCGCCGCGGCGAGGCCGGCACCACTGCGGCTTCCCGCCCTGTCCCCCGCGCGCCCGTCGCTCCCCGCGCCGATCGCCACGACGATCCCCGGTCTGCACGCACTGCCCCCGTTGCCGGTGCTGCCCGCGCTGCCAGCCCCGCGCTCGGCGACCTCGGTGACCGCGCCGATCGTGCCGGCGACCACCGTGGCCGCGACGATCGTGCCACCAACCGCAGCAGCAGCGGCGACAGCGGCGAACACCGCGACCGTCCCGATGGTCATCACGACCGTGGCGGCCGCGGCACCCGTCACGGTGTAGGACGGCGGCCAGCGGGTCGCAGCCGCCGCCGATGCCGGCGGACCCGCCCCTCCCCCGTCACACCAGGCTCCCCATGGTTCGCTCCGCGTCCCGGACACGGACCTCCCCGGACATCAGCTTCGGCGACAGCGCGTCCCGCAGCCGAGCCAGCGCCGCCGACTCCGCGTGCGCCGCCTCGCCGCGCGCGTCCAGCGCCGCCAGCTCGGCGCCGATCCCGGCACACCGCTCGGCCGCCGGCACCGCGATCACCAGGTCGTTCAGCTTGGCCCTGCTCAGCTCGGTCTGGCCGGTGCTGCCCTCGCCCATCAAGGCGATCCTCGGCTGCGCGGCCAGCATGGAGAATGCCCCGCACACCGGATCCAACCGGTCCGGTACGAACCGGACGACGGTGACATGCGAGTCGACGGTCGCCCACGTCGCATGCACCCACCTCGCCACCCGGCCCAGGGTGCCGATGCCCGTCGAGTTGACCAGGACGTCGTCCGCCCGCAGCCGTTTCGCGGCGGGGACCGCGGCCGGTTCCGTCCCGCGGGCCGGTGCGAGGTCGACCCGGCCGGCGCGTACACACTTCTGGTTGAGTACGACGAGCGCGGAGTCGTCCGCCGTGTACCGGGGCGTGATCCCCCGGGTCAGCGTCTCGACCAGGTCACCGAGCCTGAGCTCCCGGCGGCCCGGCCCGCGCGTCGCCGCCGCGTACCGTGCCTCGGCGAGCTCCCGGGCAGTCGAGGCAAGCCGATGGTTCAGCGCGATCTTGTCGTCGAGGGCGCCCAGCACCGCCGCGATCGCCCGCTGTTCGGGATACTCCGGCGCACGCAGCTCGACGGCGGCGATGTGGTTGCGGTTGAGCGAGGGCTGCGCGCTCCCCGAGTTGAACCGGGTGAAGTCGATCGTCCGCAGCAGGAAGTAGAGAAAACGCGGATCGTTGCCCTGGAAGTCCTCGACGAACAGCACGGTGTTCAACGGCCAGTAGTCAGACGGCACGTACGTCACCGTGCCGATTGACGAACCGCTGCGCCCGAGAGTGATCCCCGGCCCGGCGATCGGCCCCCGGTCATGCCACCCGCTGACCCCGGCGGAGCCGACCACCGGAAAACGACCAGCCCGGCGTTCCGGCGCCGGCAGGTCGAATCCCCGCCGCAGCCGAACCAGGTCAGCGAGCGAGATGCGCCGCCATTCAGGCATCGAGACGCTCCAGTTGGCTGCGAACTTCCTTTTCCAGGCGAGCGGACTCTTCGAAGTGGATGAAGAGTTCCTTGGCGAGACGCTCGATCTTCTCGGCCACCGGCTCGTCGTTGGAAATGTCGGCTTCGGCGGCGCCTACGTAGCGGCCCGGGGTCAGGACGTGGTCGTGGGTGCGGATCTCCTCGGTGGAGGCCGAATAGCAGAAGCCGGGAATGTTCTCGTAGGCCAGGCCCTTGTCGCGGGCCGACTTCGCGCCACGCCAGGCGCGGTAAGTGTCGGTGATCTTCTCGAGGTCACCGTCGGTGAGGATGCGCTCGGTGCGGTCGATCATCGTGCCCATGTTGCGGGCGTCGATGAACAGCGTCTCGCCGCGCCGTCCGGCGAGCCCGCGGGCGCCCGGCTGGCCCTTGTCCTTCGCGAAGAACCACAGGCAGGCCGGGATCTGGGTGGTGCGGAACAGCTGCGGCGGCAGCGCGATCATGCAGGCCACCAGGTCGGCCTCGACCAGCGCGGCACGGATCTCACCCTCGCCGGACTGTTTCGACGACATCGAGCCGTTCGCCATCACCACGCCGGCGGTCCCGCGGGAGCCCAGCTTGGCGATGATGTGCTGCAGCCAGGCGAAGTTCGCGTTGCCGGTCGGTGGGGTCCCGTACCGCCAGCGCTGGTCGTCGACGGTGCGCGCCCAGTCGGACATGTTGAAGGGCGGGTTCGCCAGGATGAAGTCGGCCCGCAGGTCCGGATGCCGGTCGTTGCGGAAGGTGTCGTCCCACCGGGCGCTCAGATCGCCGGTGATCCCGTGGATGGCGAGGTTCATCTTCGCCAGCCGCCAGGTCCGTTCGTTCGACTCCTGGCCGTAGACGGCGATGTCGCCGGAGTGGGTGAGCCCTCGGTGCGCGACGACGAACTTCTCCGCCTGGACGAACATGCCGCCCGAACCGCAGCAGGGATCGTAGACCCGGCCCTCGTAGGGCTCCAGCATCTCGACGAGCAGCCGGACCACGCTGGCCGGGGTGTAGAACTCACCACCGCGCCTGCCCTCGGTGCGAGCGAAGCGTTCCAGGAAGTACTCGTACACCTCCCCCAGCACGTCCCGCGCCGGCCGGGTCGCCGCTTCCGTCGGAACTCCGGCGGCGGATTCGCCGAAAAGCGCACCGTCCTCGCCAGTAGGCGTGGACGCGGGCCGCTCGGTCGCCCGGTGGCCGGTGAAGCGGGCGTCACCGAGCAGGTCGACGAGCTCGCCGAGCCGGTGCTGGTCGACGCCCTCGCCGTTGAAGATCCGCGGGAGGACGCCGGTGAGCGCCGGGTTCGTCCTCATCACGGCGTCCATCGCCGCGTTCAGCAGTTCCCCGATGCCGGCGCTTCTCGCGTTCGCCGCGATGTGCTCCCATCGGGCCTGCCCCGGCACCCAGAACACGCCCTGCCCGACGTACTCGTCGACGTCGTCGAGGAACTCCTCGGCCCGGGACTCGTCGATCCCGTCGGCGAGCACGTCCTGCCGGATCTGCTCGCGCCGCTCGGCGAACGCGTCCGAGACGTACTTGAGGAAGATCAGGCCGAGGACGAAGTCCTTGTACTGGGCGGCGTCCATCGAGCCGCGCAGCTTGTCGGCCGTCTTCCACAGCGTCTCGCGCAACTGGGCCATGGTGGGCGGTCCGGCCTGAGCGGACTTCCTCCGCGGGGGCATGGATCTCCTTGCGATCGTGGAACCGGCTGGTCAGGGGGTCGGGTTCGGGGCGTCGATCAGGGTAAGCGTGCCGTCGGTCAGCCCATAGACGGCGGTGCGGCATGGTTCGCCGTCTCGGCATGAACCGCGGCGGTCACCGTCCGGGCGGCCGCGGCGACGTCCGGGTCGAGGCCTTCGCCGGCGGAGAAGTCGCGGCCGGAGATCGCGTAGATCACGACGTGCTTCGGTAGTCGGCCGAGGCCCCGTCCGATCTCGACGGTGTCGGCGAGGCCGAGCGCGTGGGTCGACGCGGCGCCCACGTCCCGTGGCAGCGCGTGGTCGTCGGCCTCGACGCGGTGCACGGTTCCGGGCGGGGCCGCCGATTCGGCGGCGTCGATGATCCAGACCGCGTCGGCCCCCTCCCACGCGAGGAGCAGGCTCGTCGGTTCGCCCTCGGACTCGAGCACGTCCACGCCCGGCGGGGGCCGGCGGCGGAGCAGGCGGGCGACCTCCAGGCCGACGGCGTCGTCGTGCCGGTAGGGATTGCCGATCCCGATGACCGTCAGTCGCATTCGATGTGGAGGGTCAGGAAGTGGGTCGCGCAGGAGATGCAGGGATCGTAGTTGCGGACGACCCGCTCGCAGCGCCGGACGAGCTCGGCTTCGGACAGGTCCAGGCCGCGTTCGACGACTCCGCGCAGGTCGTCCTCGATCGAGCGCTGGTTCTGGGAGGTCGGCGGAACGATCTTGGCGTCGAGAACGGTGCCGTCCTGATCGGTCGTGTAGCGGTGGTAGAGCAGGCCGCGGGGCGCCTCGGTGGCGCCGTATCCCGTTCCCGCCCGGGGCCGGGACTCCAGCGCGGGGAGGTCGGGCTCGGTGTAGTCACCGATGATCCGCAGTGCCTCGTCGGCCGCGTGGAGCATCTCGACGCAGCGGACGACGATGGCGCGGTACGGGTTGCGCTCGGGTGGGCGCAGGCCGATGTCGGCGGCTGTCTCGCGCGCGGCGGGTGCCAGCCACCGTGCGTTCAGCGCGAAGCGGGCCAGTGGCCCGACGAGGTAGGAGCCGCCCGTGGCGAGGGTGGAGTGCAGCGCGTTCGACCAGGGGACCTGCTCTTCGACGAAGTGCCGGTCGTAGTCGGCGGCGGCGATGTCGAGCCCGTCGGTCGAGACGATCCGACCACGTTCGACGGGATACTCACCGGGTTGGTGAAGGGCGACGAAGGTCTGGGGAATCTCGTCGTCGGGGAAGTCCAGGCCGGCGGCGAACCGGGCGGCGTCCCGGGCGATGTCCCGGGCCCGTTCGAGCTGGGGGACGAGGCCGGTCAGCTCGCGGCGGCGGGGTGCCCGGTACCAGCCGCCGACCCGCGCGTTGACGGGGTGGATCGACCGGCCGCCGATGACCGTCATGAGGCTGTTGCCGGCCTTCTTCAACGCGAGCGCGTTCTCCACCAGGGCGGGATCGTCCTGTGCGAGGTGGATCGCGCTGTCGTAGCCGAGGAAGTCCGGCAGGTGCAGGAGGAAGACGTGCAGGGCGTGGCTCTCGATCCACTCGCCGCAGTAGATGAGCCGTCGCAGGGCCGCGGCCGGGCCGTCGACGTCGAGGCCGCAGATCTGTTCGATGGCCGCGAGCGCGCTCATCTGGTAGGCGACGGGGCAGATGCCGCAGATGCGGGCGGTGATGTCGGGTGGTTCGGTGTAGGCGCGGCCGCGCAGCAGCGCCTCGAAGAACCGCGGCGGCTCGAAGATCTTGAGACGGACCTCGGCGGCACGCCCGTCAACGATCCTGATCAGCAGCCTTCCCTCGCCCTCCACCCGAGCCAGCGGCGGGGGCGTGATGGTCCTAGTCATCATGATCGGACCTCCCGCCGTCCTCGTTGCCGCCGTCCTCGCTGCCGCCGGACGCGGCGCGGAACGCGGGCGCGGCGGCGTTGAACGTCTGGAACACCCGGCCGACGTTGTCGTCGTCCATGCCGAGGACCTTCAGCTGCCGGGTCAGCGCGGGGGCGTTCGGGCTCTCCATGGGGCCGAAGCAGCCGTAGCAGCCACGGTGGTAGGTGGGGCAGATCGCGCCGCAGCCGGCATGCGTGACCGGGCCGAGGCAGGGGGTGCCGTGCGCGACCATGACGCAGACCGTCCCGCGCCGCTTGCACTCGGTGCAGACGGAGGACGAGGAGATGCCCGGACGCCGGCCGGCGAGGAACGCGCTGATCACCTCGAGGAGCTGGCGGCCGTCGATCGGGCAGCCCTGCAGCTCGAAGTCCACCCGGACGTGCGCGGAGATCGGGGTGGACGTCGACAGCGTGGAGACGTACTCGGGAGTGGCGTAGACGGCGGCGAGGAAGCCGCGGACGTCCGCGAAGTTGCGCAGTGCCTGGATGCCCCCGGCGGTGGCGCACGCCCCGATCGTGACCAGGCGTCGGGACGCGGCCCGGATCTGCTGGATGCGCTCCGCGTCCTGCCCGGTGGTCACCGAGCCCTCGACGAGCGACAGGTCGTAGGGCCCGGCCACCGTGGCGCTGGACGCCTCGAGGAAGTAGGAGATCTCGACCTGGCCGGCGAGCGGGAGCAGCTCGTCCTCGCGGTTGAGCAGGGTGAGCTGGCAGCCGTCGCAGGAGGCGAACTTCCAGACGGCGAGCCGGGGCCTGGCCGCCGGGGTCGCGGTCGCGGTCGGTGCCGGGGACGAGGCCGGGGACGGTGTCGGCATCAGAGCTCCCGCACAGCCAGCAGCGGGCCGAGGCGGTCGTAGTCGCGGACCGGCCCGTCGAGGCAGAGGATCAGCGGGCCGAGCTGGCAGCGACCGCAGTGCCCGACGCCGCAGTGCATGTTGCGTTCCACGGACAGGTGGACGCGGTCGGCCGGCACTCCGACGTCGACCAGGGCCCGCGCGGTCAGCCGCATCATGATCTCGGGGCCGCAGGTGAACGCGACGGCCCGGGCCGGGTCGAATCGCACGTCACCGAGCAGGGCGGTGACGAGCCCGACCCGGCCGCGCCATCCGGGCTCACCGCCGTCGACGGTGACCAGGGCCTGCAGGTCGGCCCGGTCCTGCCAACCGGCCAGCTCGCGCCGGTAGAGGAGGTCGACGGGTGTGCGGCTGCCGGCCAGCACGACCACCTCGCCGTAGGCGTCCCGCCGGTCCAGGATCCGCCGGACCACCGGGCGCAGCGGTGCGAGTCCGAGTCCGCCCGCGACCACGACCACGTCCGAGCCGGCGGCCGCGCTCATCGGCCAGCCTCGCCCGAACGGACCACGCACCCCGAGGACGTCACCCGTCCGGGCGGCGCAGATCGCCGCCGTCACCGCCCCGACGGCCCGGACGGTGTGCACCAGCGGCCCGCCGGCGCCAGCCGGCTCGGGACAGGCCGCCACGGACAAGGGCACCTCACCGACGCCGAAGGCGTAGACCATCGTGAACTGGCCGGGCTCGGCGCCGATCGGGGCCCCGGAGAGCGGTTCGAGCTCCAGCGTCCAGGTGTCACGTGTCTCCTGGCGGCGGCGCGTGACCCGGAACGGCCGCGGGGTCATCTCCCCGGCCGCGCCGTCAGCCCTGGTCCGGGTTTCCGTAGACATCAAGCAGTCGCAGACGGGTCGCCTGCAGGCGCTCGACGAGCACCTGGGCGAGGTGGAGCAGCGCGTCGTAGCCCAGCGCCGGGTCCCGCGCGAAGGTTCGGCGCAGGCAGGAGCCGTCGATGGCGCTCGCCCGGACGGGTGACAGGGCGCGGGCGTCGAAATGCAGCCGGTACGGCGGGAACAGCCACGACCAGCCGACCACGCTGCCGGCCGTGACCGTCTCGATGGGGACCAGCCCACGGGACGGGACGAACATCTCGATCGCCACCGTGCCCCGCCGGATGACGTAGAGAGTGTCCGCTGGGTCGCCCTCCCGCAGGATCACCGCACCGGCGTCGAACGTCGCGTCGCGGGCGCATCGGGCGAGCAGCGCGAGGTGGTCCGGGCGCATGCCGGCGAACACGCCCGCCTCGCCCAGGGGCGTCTCAATGGATGTCATCGCCGGCCTGCCCCTCCGGACCGGCCTCCCCCGCCGGACCACGGATCAGCGTCTCCGGGTCGCCGGCCGCCGAGTTCGCGCGGATGGCGGTCAGTTCCTCGGTCACGTCGATGCCGACCGGGCACCAGGTGACGCACCGGCCGCAGCCGACGCACCCGGATGTGCCGAACTGGTCATGCCAGGTGCCGAACTTGTGTGTCAGCCACTGGCGGTAGCGGGAGCGTCCGGAGGCGCGGACGTCGCCGCCGTGGGTGTGGGAGTGGTCCAGTGAGAAGCAGGACTCCCAGCTGCGCCAGCGCTCCGCCGTGCCGCCGGTGAGGTCGCTGACGTCCTCTACGGAGGTGCAGTAGCAGGTCGGGCACACCATGGTGCAGTTGCCGCAGCTCAGGCACCGCTGCGCCACCTCGTCCCAGCGCGGGTGTTCGAGGTTGTCCGCGAGCAGGTCGCGCAGGTCGGCCGCGTCGACGGTGCGCCCCATCCGGTCGGCGGCGCCGTCCACCGCCGACCGGGCCGCGTCCCGGTCGGACGCCTCGGCCGCCCGTCCGCCCAGCTCTTCCAGCACCTCGACGCCCCGCGGGGTGCCCGCCTCGAGGAGGATCCGGTGCTCACCGTCCAGGATCTCGCTGAGGACCAGGTCGTAGCCCTCCCGCACCGCGGGGCCGGTGTTCATCGACACGCAGAAGCAGGTGCCGCCCGGCTCGTGGCAGTTCACCGCGACGACGAACACCTCGCCGCGACGGGCGGCGTAGTCACGGTCGGTGTGACGTCCACCGAGCAGCACCCGGTCCTGGATCGCGATCGCGTGCAGCTCACACGAACGCACGCCGAGGAACGCCACCGCGCCGCGCGGCACCGGCTCCTCCTCCACCTCGAACCCGCCGTCGCCGTCCCGTCGGGTCGTGAGCAGGCGCAGCCGGGGCGGCAGCAGGTGCTGCTTCCACGAGTGCGGCCCGACCGCGTAGCCGAACAGCGCCGCGTCACGACGGCGCTCAAGCCGGTAGCGGCCGGCGTCCTGGACGTCGGTCCAGCCCACCGGCAGCTCCCCGGCACCGCGGATCTCGTCGTAGACGATGGCGCCGTCGCGCACGGTGGGGCCGACGACCTGGTAACCACGCGCCCGCAGCACGTCGATCAGGGTCCCGACCGTCGCCGGCCCGACGACGGCGTCGGTCACACCTGCGTGCGTCACCCTGCCCCCTCATCCACCCTGACAGCGACAACCTTCTGTAGCGGGTTCCATACCCTTCGCTTTCACCAGGGAACATCGACGTCAGGCGGAGATCTCCGACGCGACGACCCGAGCCGAGAAGGCCGTGCCGACGACGGCGAGCGGTGCGTGATCAGAAACGTTCGGACGGCCGGAAGCCGGGCAGGAAGAAAGCGTGAGGAACCGGCTACCAGACGCTTACGGGGGCGGGCACCGCTCCGCGGGCGGAAGGGCGGTGTGACGTGCTTTTCCGTGATCGTATGGACGCGGGCCGGCAGCTCGGCCGGAGGCTGACGCATCTCCGTGGGCTGGACGTCGTGGTTGTCGGGCTCCCCCGCGGCGGGATTCCGGTCGCCTACCAGGTCGCGCGGGCGCTGGGCGCCCCGCTGGACGTCATCCTGGTCCGCAAGCTCGGCGTCCCCTTCCAGCCGGAGCTCGCGATGGGCGCGATCGCCGAAGGGGACGTGCGGGTCATCAACCCCGAGACGCGGCTGATGGCCGACATCGGCCCGGACGAGCTGGCCGCGGTCGAAGCCCGCGAGCGACTGGAGCTGGACCGCCGGGTCCGCCGGTTCCGGGGCGCCCGGCCACGGGTTCCACTGGCCGGCCACACTGTGGTCGTGGTGGACGACGGGATCGCCACCGGGGCGACGGCGTCCGCCGCCTGCCAGGCGGCCCGCGCCGCCGGCGCCACCCGGATCGTGTTGGCGGCTCCCGTCGCACCACCGGACCGGATCGGATGGCTGCGCCGGGACGCCGACGAGGTCGTATGCCTGCACACTCCGGACCGGTTCTTCGCCATCGGCACGTTCTACACCGACTTCACCCAGACGTCCGACGACGAGGTGACGGACCTGCTGCGCAGGGCGGCGGTCCTGGCACCGCAGGCGCCTACGGCCGCACCGGCCGGGACGCACGAGACGCACGAGACGCACGGAGCGGCCACGCCGGGCGCGACGCCCAACCCGCCGGGGCGCGAGGTCGAGGTCGACATCCCTGCCGTCCCGGTCCGGCTGACCGGGCAGCTCACGGTTCCGGAGGGGGCCGGCGGTCTGGTCGTGTTCGCCCACGGCAGCGGCAGCAGCCGACACAGTCCCCGTAACCGGTACGTGGCCGACGTCCTGGGCGCCGCCGGACTCGCCACCCTGCTGTTCGACCTGCTCACCCCCGCCGAGGAGATCGACCGGGCCAACGTGTTCGACATCGGGCTGCTCGCCCACCGCCTGGTGGACGTCACCGGCTGGCTGCGCGGCCAGCCGGGCGTGTCGCACCTCCCGGTCGGCTACTTCGGGGCCAGCACCGGAGCCGCCGCCGCGCTGTGGGCCGCGGCCGAACCCGGCTCCCGCATCGCCGCCGTCGTCTCCCGCGGCGGCCGGCCGGACCTGGCCGCCTCGAAACTGGCCGCGGTGGCGGCCCCGACCCTGCTCGTCGTGGGCGAGCACGATGACCTCGTCATCGACCTCAACCGGCAGGCCCAGGCCCGGCTGCGGTGCGAGAACCGGCTCACGGTGGTCCCGCGGGCCACCCACCTGTTCGCCGAGCCCGGCGCGCTGGAGACGGTGGCCGCGCTCGCCCGTGACTGGTTCGTCCACCACCTGACCCTGGTCACGCACCGCGGCTGACCCCGTCGCGCACCGGCCGGCGGCGGGCCGGGCTCTAACGGCGGCCCGCCGCCGCGGCATGACGTTCGGCGGCGGCCGCCGGCGTGGTGACCGGTGTGGCCGCCGTGGGCAGGGGCTGCCAGCGGTCCGAGAGACGGTCCTCCAGAGCGGGCATGGTGGTGTACTCGAGCTCGTCGAGGCCGAGCCGGTGCGGCTCGAAGGGGCCGTGCCGGCGCAGGTAGTCCATCACCTCGTTGGCCTGCGCCCGGGCGCGGTCGAACGCCGGGTCGTCGAACATGTCGCGGGGGCCGATGAGCCGTCCGCCGGAGATCTGGAAGCCGAGGCACACCACCCGGGGTGGGCCGTCGAACCGGGACGGGTGCGCCTGCCCGGCGGCGACCGGCATGAGCGGCGCGTGGTGCGAGCCGCGCATGCTACCGGCGACCGTGTAGGCCAGGGCGAACGGTTCGAGGGCCTCGCCGACCGCGGGCAGGCCTGACTGGCAGCGCACGATCATCACCGGGTCGTCCTTGCCGACATACCTGCCGGCGATCAGGGACAGCCGCTGGGTGCTGGTCGCCACCGCCTGCTCGGCCGAGGTCTTCGAGGTGACGCTGTGCAGGACGTAGCGGGCCGGAGCGCCGATGTACATCAGCAGGTCGTACATGTCGGCCGGGCAGTCGAAGACGATCCGCTTCTCCTGGTACAGGTCGTACACCTCGAACTGGAAACCGGCGTGCATCTTCGCGTCGATCACCAGCCCGGCGGTGGTGAACGGGTCGGCGAACATCCGGAACAGCGGGAGGTTCCAGGCTCCCGGCTCGGTCTTGTCCGCCAGGAAGCACAGCACCGTCTCGGACGGCCGTTCGGTGAACTCCAGCTCGGCGTAGCCGGGGCCCATGCCCCGCAGGTTCCCGGAGAAGGCGTCGGAGAGCAGGTCCTGCCCGGCCCCGTAGAGCCCCAGATCCCGGGCGATCCGGGTGGTCGCGTGGAAGACGTCCCAGGCGAACGAGTGCACCGCCGCGGCGTCCGGGCCGTGCTCGTGCGTCATGATCAGAGCGAGGTCGTCACCGCAGGCCGCGACCTTCCCGTCGAGCAACAGGTCGCCGCGGGCCGCCTCGACCCGCCGGGTCGCCTCCTCGACCATGTCCGGGTGGACGGCGCAGTGGCCCACGAACCCCCCGGTGTCGGCCTTGATGATGCTCAGGGTCGGCATGACCGCTACCTCCTGACTCGGCGGGCGTGTTCACCAGATGTTCGAAGCCCTACCCGGGCGGGTGGACGGCAGTCCCGCCGCGGGCGGCGGACAGCAGCAACCGCCGCTCGGCCGAGGCGATGACCCGCCGGGCGGCGTCGACCGCGTCCGGGTTGACCGACACCGAGGTGATCCCGAGGCGCACCAGGTGTTCGGCGAAGTCGGGCCGGGTCGACGGCGCCTGCCCGCACAGCGACGAGGTGATCCCGGCGTCCCGGCAGGCCGCGATGATCCGTGTGATGGCGTCCAGCACCGCCGGGTCGGACTCGTCGAACAGCTCCGCGCAGGTCCGCGAGTCGCGGTCGACGCCGAGGACGAGCTGGGTGAGGTCGTTGGAGCCGATGGACACCCCGTCGACGCCGAGCCGGGCGTAGGCCGGGATCCAGTAGGCCACCGACGGGACCTCGGCCATGACCCAGCGGTGCAGGCCGCGGTGGTCGCCGAGCGGGCTGGCGTCGACGGCTTCCAGGCAGGCTTCCAGCTCCCAGCGGGTCCGCACGAACGGGATCATGAGGTGCAGGTTCGGCGTCCGCTCACGGACGTGGGCCAGCACCTCCAGTTCGAGGGCGAAGATCTCGGGTTCGCGGACATAGCGGTAACAGCCGCGGTAGCCGATCATCGGGTTCGCCTCGGCCGCCTCGAACCGCTCACCGCCGGTGAGCCCGCGGAACTCGTTGGTACGGAAGTCCGTCGTGCGGTAGATCACCGGGCGGGGGGCGAACGGGCGGGTGATGCGCAGCAGCGAGGCGCTCATCCTCTCGACGAACTCCGCCCGCCCGCCGCGCGCGAGCAGCTCCTTGGGGTGCACTCCACCGAGCGCCTCGGTGAGCAGGAACTCCGCGCGCAGCAGGCCGACACCGTCCACCGGCAGTGCGGCGACCTCCTCCGCCCGTTCGGCGATCGCAAGGTTGACCAGCAGTTTCGTGCCGGTGGGCTCGGCTTCGGCCCGGCCGGGCCGAAGCGCGGCGACGGTGGTCGCCGGCGCGCCCGCGATGGCCGCGGCCCCTTCGTAGACGGTTCCCCTGGTGCCCTCGACGGTGACCAGCTCGCCGGTGCGCAGCGTCGTGGTGGCCGTGCGGGTGCCGACCACACAGGGCACCCCGAGCTCGCGGCTGACGATCGCGGCGTGGCAGGTCATGCCGCCGCCGTCGGTCACCAGGGCCGCCGACCGGCGGATGGCGGGCACCCAGTCCGGCGAGGTCATGGGCGCCACCAGCACCTCGCCGGGCCGCAACAGGGAGCACTGGTCGGGTGAGGCGAGGATGCGCACCGTGCCGCTGGCCCGGCCCGGCGCGGCCGGAAGGCCGCTGACCAGCGTCTTCCGCGCAGCCGGAAGCACGGATGGTTCGGGTGCCCGCTCGCCGCTCGGCGCCGTGCCGAGGGTGGTGATCGGGCGGGACTGGACGAGGAAGGTGCGGCCGTCATCGCGTGCCCACTCGATGTCCTGCGGGCTGCCGTAGTGGTCTTCGACCCGGATCGCCAGCCGCGCCAGGTCCACGGCCTCGTCGTCGCTCAGTACCCGCTGGGCCCCCTGGTCGGGGGCGAGCTCGACCCGGCGGTCGGAGCCGTCGGATCCCCGCACGATCTGGTGGCTCTTGTTGCCGACCCGGACTTCGAGCAGACGGGGTCCCCGCTTGCTCAGCGTGTAGGTGTCCGGCAGGAGCTGTCCGCCGACGACGGCCTCACCGAGACCGAAGGCTGCTTCGATCACGACCCGGGACCGGTCGCCGGTCGCGGGGTCGGCGGAGAAGATGACGCCGGAGCGCGCCGCGTCGACCATCTGCTGCACGACGACGGCGATCGCCGGCTCGCCGCTGATCCGCCTGCTCGCCCGGTAGGCGAGGACCCGCGATCCGAAGAGGGAGGCCCAGCAGTCCCGGACCCGGTCGAGCAGGTCGCCGCCCGAGGTGTTGGTGAAGGTCCGGTTCATACCGGCGAACGAGGCCCCGGCGGTGTCCTCCTCCGTGGCCGACGAGCGGACCGCCACCCACTCGGCGCCGAGCCGCTCGTAGGCGTCCAGGACGGCCCGGCGAACCGTGTCGGACAGTTCGACGGCACCGACCCGCTTCGCCAACTCGTCCGCCACGGCCGCGCACGCCGCCGGATCATCCGGGTCGAGGCCCGCGGTGCGCGCCGCGAGCTCGGCACGCAGACCCGCCCGTTCCACCGTCTGCAGGTAGGCCGATGCCGTGATGACAAATCCCGGCGGGACCGGCAGACCAGCCCGGACCAGTTCTCCCAGGTTTGCGCCTTTTCCCCCGGCCAGCGCCGTATCGCGCACGGACAACTCGTCGAACCAGGCCACCAGCGGTGTATCAGCCTCCATCAACGTCACCTCACCAGAGCTGCGCAACAAACCTGACCGTGCTACTCCAGACCTTTCTCTCAGCCATACCCATGACCGGATCGGCTGACCGCCTGCCGCTGTCAGGCCATCCCGGTTCGCAGCCGATACACTTCTCAGCCGGCGGCCAAATCGGGCCGAGGCCGGATTGATACCTGGCGCAATCGTAATTTCTGACCCATTGCGACCTTGGCTGACATCTCTGACGTCACCAAAAATGGTGGTAGTTCCGGTCGAAGGACGTTCGACGGGAGGAACCGATGCCCGCATCCGGCGTCACGATGATCGAACGAAGCGTCGACAAGACCTACGAGTGGCTCAACCAGCTCGCTGACGCGCTTGGTAGTCCCGGTGACCGCCACTATGCGTACCGGGTGTTGCGGGCGGTCCTGCACACGCTGCGTAACCGGCTGCCGGTGGACGCGGCGGCGCATCTCGGCGCTCAGCTGCCCGAGCTGATCCGCGGGATCTACTACGAGGCCTGGCGGCCATCGGCCACCCCGCAGCCGTATCACCACGCGGCGCAGTTCCTCGACCGGGTCGCCGCCGAAGCAGGTCTGACCGGGGAGACCCAGGCCGGCTATGCCGTGGCGGCAGCCGCCCGGGTGCTACGTCAGCACATCACCGCCGGCGAGCTGGATCATGTGTGCGCCGCGCTACCGACCGAGATCTCCGCTCTGCTGACCGACGCGAAGTCCTGAGCGAGCTGCTGGATGATCTCCTTCGGCCAACGCCGGCGCCGGCGGCGGGCCAGCACGTCCGGCCCGTAGACAACCAGCCGCCGGGCCGCCTTCCGCCGATCACGACGGCGTCGCCGGCGCCCAGCCGAGGTGGGGGGCGACGGTTTCGGCGATGTCCTCGAGCAGGCTCAGGTTGTCGCGCAGCCCGAAGGCGGGCGGCAGGAACGCGATGAGCTCGTCGCTGACCGCCAGGCTCGGGTCGGCGAGCAGCTGGTCGACGACGGCGGACGGGGCGCCGTGGTGCACGGGACTCATCGTGAACCGGGCGGGCGGGGCCGCCGCGGGGGTCAGGGCGCCCTCCGGGCGCGAGGCCGCCGGCCCGTGGGTGCGCCGCTGTTCGTCGTAGGCCGCGTAGCCGCGGGCGAGCTCCGGCGACGTGGCGGGCAGCACGGAGCGTGCGATGGCGACGCGCGAGGGCGAGGTTCCGGTGTAGGCGGCGCGGTAGGCCTCGACGGCGCGGGCCAGTTCGGCGCCGTAGTCGTCGATCTGGCCGTGCAGGATGGTGCTGAGCAGCAGTCGCAGCCCCTGGCGGCCGACCCGTTCGGCGGAGGCCACCGAGCCGCCGCCGTACCAGACCCGGTCCGGCAGCGTGGGGCTGGTCGGGCGGACGAACAGCCCGGTGCCCGCGGCGACGAGCCCGGCGGGGAAGGCGATGCGGGAGTTGAAGCCGAGCCGGAGCCGGCGCGCCTCCCCCGCGGCCGTGGCCGTGGCGGCGGTGGCCTTGGCGGCGGTGTCGTTGACTGCAACGGTCGTCACGGGGTGCTCCCGTCGTTGTGGTGGAGGAGGGTCTGGTGGCGCTCGTCGGCGCCGGCGGTGTGCTCGACCCAGGCCGCGTGCAGTCGGGCGTAGTGGCCGGGGACGCCGACGAGCTCGTCGTGCCGCCCGCTCTGGACGAGACGCCCGTGGTCGAAGACGAGGACGCGGTCGGCGCGCTCGGCCGTCACCATGCGGTGGGCGATCGAGACCGTGGTACGCCCGACCGTGAGCGCGCCGAGCGCGTGCTGCACGCGGACGTCGGTCGCGGGGTCGACGCCGCTGGTCGCCTCGTCGAGCACGAGCAGGTCGGGGTCGACCAGGGCGGTGCGGGCGAGGGCGACGAGCTGGCGCTCGCCGGCGGAGAGCCGGTCGCCGCGTGTGCCGACGCGGGTGTCGAGGCCCTCGGGCAGGGTGTCGATCCACGGCCGCAGGCCGAGCGAGTCGACGATCTCGTCGAGCGCCCCGGCGTCGCCGCGGACCCCGGCGAGGATGTTGTCGGCGATCGTGGCGTCGAACAGGAACGGGTCCTGCGGGACGACCGCGACGCGGCGCTGGAAGGACAGGTCCGACACCTGGCCGGCCGGGAGGCCGCCGAGCAGGACACGGCCGTGGCGTGGCGCGATCTGCCTGGTCAGCAGCCGGGCGAACGTGCTCTTGCCCGAGCCGGTCTCGCCGACGACGGCGACGTGCTCGCCCGCGGCAATGCCGACGGTCAGCTCCCGCAGCACGGGCGGGCCGTCCCCGTAGGCGGCGGCGACGTCGTGCAGGTCGACGGCGACCGGCCCGGCGGGCAGCTCGCGGGCGTCCCCGCCTTCGACGACACCCGACGGCGTGGCGAGGATCTCCAGCGCGCGGCGCCAGCCGACGACGGCGTTCTGGGCCTCGCCGAGCATCTGGACCAGCATCTGCAGGGGCCGGACGAAGAAGGTGACGAGCAGGAGCATCGCCACCAGCTCACCGGCCGACAGGTGCAGCGTCGGCTCCCACCGGGTGTGGGCGGTCGACCAGCGGACGCCCGCGACGATCACCACCACGGTGACGAACGAGATCGCGATCTCACCGAAGGCGGTGTTGAAGTGCAACGGGACGAGGGTGCGGCGCTGCGCCGACGCCGTGTGCTCGACGGCCTCCTCGACCATGGCGCGGCTGCGTGCCTCGGTGCCGGTCGAGCGGATGACGCTGATGCCGGTGACGGCCTCACCCACGGTGGACTGCAGCGCTGACACGCTCTCCCGGACCACGGTGAACCGGCGCGCCACCAGCGCCTGCACGCGACGCATCGCGACGAACAGCAGCACCGCCGTCGCCAGCACGGGCACCGCCAGCTGCCAGGAGTACACCGCGATCAGCACGCCGGCGATGATCATCTGGGTGACGTTGACGAGCAGCATGACGCCGCCGTTCTGCACGAAGGTCGTGACGGCGTCGACGTCGCCGGTGAGCCGGCTGACGAGGTCGGCGCTGCCGGTGCGCGCGAACGTCTCCGCGGCCATCTCGTGGATGCGCGCGACGCCGGCCGCGCGCAGCTCGGCGAGCGCGGCCTCCGTACGCCGGTAGACACGCCGGTTCAGCCACCAGGAGGCGAGCACCGCCGTGACGGTCGCCGCGGCACCGACACCGGCGGCGCGCGCGACCACGCCGGCGGTTCCCTTGTGCGGCTCGAGCAGGCCGTGGTCCAGGGCGTACTGGACGGTCAGCGGCGTCACGATCCGGCCGGCACCGGCGACGAACGCCAGCAGCAGGGTGAGCGGCAGGCCGACGGTGAGGACGGGCGTGGTGGAGGCGATCAGCCGGCCCAGCTCGCGCGCCCGGGCCCGCCCGAGATCGGCGAGGCCGCGCTCACTCATCGGCCGTGTCCGATCCCGCCATGTCTGATCCCGCCGCGTCAAAGCCCGCCGCGTCCGGGTCCGCCCCGTGGGTGCCGTACGCGCCGAGAATCCGGCGGTAGTCGGGCTCGGCGCCGAGCAGCTCCGTGTGGGTGCCGACGGCGACGAGCCGCCCCGCGCGCAGGAAGGCGACCCGGTCGGCGACCGCGACCGAGCTGGGACGTCCGCCGACGATCAGCACGGTCGTCCGCCCGCGCAGGCCGGCCAGCCCGCCGAGCACCCGGCGTTCCACGGCGGGATCGAGGGCCGAGGTGGCGTCGTCCAGCAGCAGCACGCCGGGCTCGCGCAGCAGCGCGCGGGCCAGGCACAGCCGCTGCCGCTGGCCGCCGGAGAGCCGGGCGCCGCGCTCGCCGACCCGGGTGTCGAGGCCGTTGGGCAGGTCACGGACGACGTCATCGGCGCCGGCGGCGGCCAGCGCCCGCCAGATCTCACCGGCGGTGTAGGGACGCCGTTCGCGGGGATGGCCGTCGAGCTGAAGGTTGGCGTGGACGCTGCCGCCGAACAGCCACGAGGTCTGCCCGACGACGGCCAGCCGGGACGAGATCTCCCCGCGGGCGAGGTCGGTGGCGCGGACTCCGCCGATCTCGACGACGCCGTCGGTGGGGTCGTCCTGGCGGCTGAGGAGCTCGACCAGGGTGGTCTTGCCCGAACCGGTCGGCCCGACGAGGGCGACGATCTCGCCGGGGCGCACCTCGATGTCGACGTCCGCGAGAAGGCTCGTACCGCCACGGATGAGCCCGACGCCCCGCGCCCGCAGCCCCAGCGCGGGGGCGGGCACGGGCACGGGCGGATCGCTCACCTGCCGTCCCGGCGCCCGCGGAGCAGGCGCCCGCGGGCCGGGAGCGGCGGCGCCGGGCAGGACGCGGTCTCCGTGGGCGGTGGTCTCGGCGGCGTCGAGCACGGCGGCGACGCGGGTGCGGCCGGCCACCGAGACCGGCAGCATCCCCAGGAAGCGGCTGATCACGTTGAGCGGGATGGAGATGGTCAGCAGCAGGTAGACGACCTCGACGAGGACGCCGACGCTGAGGTCGCCGGTCTCGACCCGGCGCGAGCCGACGACGAGGACGGCCAGGACCGCGGCGGTCGGCAGCACCTCCAGGAGCGGGTCGAACACCGAGCTGAGGTCGCCCGCCGCGGTGGTGGCCGCGCGCAGCCGGAGCGCCGCGGCACCGACCCGGGCCCGCTCGCGGTCGGCGATGCCGAGGGTCCGGACGACCTGGCCGCCCTCGATGCTCTCCAGCGCGAGCGCGCCGAACTCGCCGCGGCTGTCCTGCACCGCCCGGGCGCGCGGGCTGAGCAGGCGCTGGTAGAGCAGGTTCACGCCGAGGACGGAGCCGACGAGGCCGACCCCGACCAGCCCGAGCGCGGTGTCGTGCCCGAAAAGCTGGACGATCGCGACGACCAGCATGACGATCATCCCGAGCGCGAAGTAGAAGAACGTCATCGGGAACCACAGGGCGTCCACATCGGACACCGCGGTGGACAGCAGACGCCCGGGCGGATGCCGGCGGTGCCAGGCCAGGTCGAGCTCGAGATACCGGCCGACGACGGACCGCCGGACCCGCGCCTGCGAGCCGTGCTGCACGTATCCGGTCGCGATGCCGCGGATGACGATGGTCACCCAGCGCACCGTGGAGACGCCGAGGATCGCGCCGACCGCGATCCACCAGGTGGCGCGGGCGACGTGGCCGCCGGCGAGGGCCGGGACGATCAGATGGTCGGTGGCCCAGCCGATGGCGGCGGCACCGAGGATCATGGTGGTCCCGTTGACGATGCCGGCGAGGGTGGCGATCAGGGCCGGCCGCGGGTGGGCGAGGGAGCCCTCCAGCATCGTCCGCAGCCCTGGCCACAGGGTCGCGCCGCCGCGCGCTTCCCCATCCAGGTTCCTTCTTATGTTCACCAGAATGGTAGGAAATACTGGTCTCGTCCAACGCGTTCGCGCGATTGCACCGATCGCGGCCCGCGATAGATCCTTGGCTGTCGCCGATCCCGCCCGGATCCTCGGAGGCGGGCGGCGCCCGCGACCTGGCCGGCGGGATGGGTCACCATGGCGGCATGCGAGTCACGGCGCCGCCCAGCCAGCCCCGAGCCGGGAGCGCATGATGCCGGCCGGGCTCCCCCCGTCCGGTCGCGCGATCGGCCGTGAGGTGACCGCGGCTGTCACGGCCGTCGCCGCGCGGGACGCGGACGCGCTGCGCGAGGCACGCACCCGGCTGCGGGCCGTCGACGAGCTGCAGGTCCGGGACGTCCTGCACGGGCTGACCCTGGGGCTGATCGAGCAGGCGTTCCCCGACGGTCTCGACGCGGCCGACCTGCGCGCGCTGCTGGGGGACGTCCTGCGCTCGGCGGCGGCCTGGCTGCCGGAGCTGGACGCCTACCCGGTCGCCGTCGTGCTCACCGGCGTGCTGTCGGTGCACGAGGCGGACGCGCCACCGCTCGACCCCGAGGTGCTTCCGATCGCCTGCGCGGCGGTGGTCAGCCACCTGGTCCAGCGGCTCGGCGTCCCACTCGACGCCGAGCTGGCCCGCGTCTTCGACGAGCTCCGCCAGGCGCAGACGATGGAGATGCCCTGAGGTTGACATCCTCCCCGGCATGAATGCCGGGGATTCCCGCACCTCGCGATGCGGGTTCCTGCTTCGTCAACGGACGCCTCCTCGCTTCAGGAGCGAGGCGGTCTCACTCCATCTCCACAGGCAGCCACCGCGAGCCCCGCGGCCAGAACGTTCCGCGCCGCATTCACGTCCCGGTCGTGAACTGTGCCGCAGCCGCGGCAGGCCCATTCCCGGACGTTCAACGGCATCTTCTCGACGATCGACCCGCACACCGAACAGGTCTTGCTGCTCGGGTAGAAACGATCGATCGCGATCACGGTGCGGCCGTACCAGCCGGCCTTGTACTCCAGCATCGTCCGCAGCTCCGACCACGATGCGTCGGAGATCGCCCGTGCCAGCGCATGGTTGCGGACCATGGTGCGGACCGCCAGGACCTCGATGACCACCGTTTGGTTCTCGCGGATGATCCTCGTGGACAGCTTGTGCAGATGATCCCGGCGACGGTCCCGGATACGGCCGTGGACCTTCGCGACCCTCGCGCGGGCTTTCGCCCGGTTCGCCGAGCCCTTCTCCTTGCGGGACAGTTCCCGCTGTGCGCGTGCGAGCCGAGCCCGGTCGGCACGCTCGTACCGGGGGCTGGTGACCTTCTCCCCGGTCGACAGAGTGACCAGACTCGTGATCCCCGCGTCGATCCCCACCTGCCCCGATGTCGGAGGCAGGGTGATGATGGTCTCCTCGACCAGGATCGAGATGTGGTACTGGCCGCGACTGTTCCGCGACACCGTCACCTGCGACACGTCCGCGCCGTCGGGCAGCGGACGCGACCAGACGATGTCCAGCGACCGGTCCTGCTTGGCGAGGGTGACAGCACCGTTCCGGTAGCTGAAGCAGTTCCGGAAGTAGGTCGCCGAATCGAGGGTCCTGCCCTTCTTCTTGAAGGACGGGTAGCCGGCCCGCTTCTCCCAGAAGTTCACGAACGCCGACTGAAGGTGCCGTAGCGTGGCCTGCAAGGGTCCTTTCGACGACTCGGCGAGCCATGCCGTCTCCGGGTTCCGTTTCCACGCGGTGAGCATCTTGTCGGTCTCGGCGTGCGTGATGCGACACCGTTCCTGGAACCACGCGCGAGACCGCTCGGCGAGCGCCCGGTTGTAGACGTAGTGGACGCAGCCGAAGGTGCGGGCGAGCTGCTCGGCCTGCTCTGGGGTCGGGTAGAAGCGGTAACGGTACGCCCGCTTCACCACCCCGCTCCCCATAGCTGACATGGATACCACCTTTGCCTGTCACGCTGTCGTTGATGCGCTATCCCCGCCCTGAAGGACGGGGCCTGCGCGCTACGTTCCACGGTCACCCGAGGCGCAGGACAGGCTGGTCACCCAGGCGTTCCGGCGGGGCCCCGCGACCGAGGGCGCCCCGTTCACTCCCGGCCTGGGCCTGCAGCCGGCTCCGCCGAGAACCCTGCTGCCGGCGACCAGCGGCCACGTCCTGGAAAGCCTCGCCGCGGGCTGGAACGCACTGGCGCCAGCCGCGTAGCGGCGGGGGGCTGTTTCGCGACGCGGGTACCGGCGGCTGGCCGCGTACTTCTCACGACGGCGTCCGCGGTCCCGCACGGTGGGTCAGCGGGCGCCGAACGGCGGGTGCCGGCCGCGTCGAGACGTGGCGGGCCCGAGGCGATACGTGCCGAGCCGCGGGTGGGTTCACGCCCGGCCAGGCGCGTGGGCGCCGGCCGCCGGCCGGGTGGGCAGGCGCGTCAGTGAGGGGGGCGCGCCTGCTCCCTCCGGCGCGTCGGCCGGGTCGGCCGCGGGCACGGCGGCCGGGTCGGTGGCCCGGTCCGAGGCGCTGGCCCGGGGGGCCGTGGCCCAGCGGATACTCGAGACCACGCCGTGCCCGGCGATCCGTCCCCAGGTGGCTTCGGTCGCCGGGAGGTAGGGCAGGCGCAGCGGCCAGCGGGTCCAGGCGGGCATCAGCCCGACGGCCGCGGCGGCAAGCGCGCTGTAGGGAACCCGGGCGGCGAGGGGCAGCGGGGCCCGCAGCAACAGGTAGCGGGCCGCGCCGCGGGCCTGCGGCGTCCCCCGCAGCTCGGGCCGGAAGGCGGCGAGCTGGTCGGCGAGCTCGGGCCGGGTCCGCGGCGGGTCGGGCACGCCGAGCCGGCTGGCGATCAGGCTGGCGTCGGCGATGTAGTCGTCGCATTCGGACGGGCTCAGCGGCGCCGCCCCGTAGCGTTGGTGGGCGGCCAGGAAGCTGTCGATCTCGGCGAGGTGAACCCATCGCAGCAGGTGCGGGTCGCCCGCCGAGTAGGGCCGGCCGTCCGCGGCGACGCCCCGGACCCGCCGGTGCACCCCGCGCACCCGGTCCACCGCCCGCTCCGCCTCACTCACCGGGCCGAACGTCGTCACCGCCAGGAAGAAACTCGTCCGCTGGAGACGGCCCCACGGGTCCTCTCGGTAGTCCGAGTGCTCGGCGACCCCGGCCATCGCGAGCGGGTGCAGCGACTGGAAGAGCAGGGCGCGCAGGCCGCCGACGAACATGGCCGCGTCGGCGTGCACCCGGCGGATGGGCCGGTCCTCGCCGAACCAACGCTCGCCGGGGGCCTCGAAGATCTGCTCCCGCCGCTGCGGCCCGCTCGTGCCCGCCACCCGGGAGAACACCTCCCCGGCGAGACGGGTGCGCAGGGCTTCCGCGTCGATCCGGATCCTGGGCAGCGTCACCGTTCCATCATGCGCCGGGCAACCGCGGACGGACCAACCGGCCGGAATCGGCCTCCGGCCCGGGACGGCCCGGGGACGTGCCGGGTGCCGGGTGCCGCCTTCCCGCATGGTTCAGTGATGGCCATGGGGGTTGCCGGACCTGCGACGATCGCCGGCCACGTGATCGTGTGTGGCCTGAACGACCTGGGCCTGAGCATCGTCGAGCAGCTTGACGCGGCCGGGGTGCGCGCCGTGGTGGTGGACGAGCGCGACGCGCCGGGCCTGCGCCGCCGGCTCGAGCGGTGGGGCGTCACCCTGATCCGGGAGAGCGTCCGGACGCCGGAGTCCCTGCGCGAGGCCGGCCTCGACACCGCGCTGGCTGTGGTGGCCTGCCACGAGACCGACCTGGAGAACCTGCAGATCGCGCTGGTGGCGGTCAACGCCGCGCCGCGGATCCGGATCATCGCCGGCATCGGCAACCGCCAGCTCGGCGACCAGCTCCGGGACGCGCTCACCCAGGTCCGGGTACGCAGCGTCGGTGAGCTGGCGGGGCCGGGCTTCGTCGAGGCGTGCGTCCGCTCCGCCGTGATCCACGCCTTTCCTTTGGACGAACCAGCCGGGGACAGGGAGATCTTCGCCGTCGTCGACGAGCCGGTCACCGGCCGGGCGCCGTTCCGGGCGCTCTACGGCGACCTGACACCCATCTCGCTGCGCCGGGCGGGCGAGCGGCTGGCCGAGGTGTGCCCGCCGCGGGACGTCCCGCTGGCCCCCGGTGACCGTCTCACCGTGCTGGGCCGTCTCGGCGAGCTCCGCGCACGCGGGATGGCGGTCGACGAGGTGCACGACGCCCGCGTCTTCGCCTCCCTGGCCGCCGGCGCCAGGGAGGACGCCGGCGACAACAGCCGCGGCCACGGCGGCGGGGGCGCCGGGGGCGATGACCGCGACCGCGGTGGACTCGGTGACAGAGACGGCCGCGGTGGCAGGGATGGCCGTGCGAGGGCGCCGGACGTCCCCGGCCGCACACGGCACGCGCCGGCCCGGAACACGACGCGGGCCGCCCGGATGCGGACGCTGCTGGCGACGGTGCGCGGCGAGCTCGACCGGCCGTTCCGCCGGGCCCTGACGGTCGTCGGGGCCCTCATGGTGATCAGCACTGTCGTGCTGGCGTTGACCTACGAGGACAACAACCCCGGGGCGCCCGCGGACTTCGACACGCTCGACGCGCTGTACCTGACGGTCGAGACCATGGTCACGGTCGGCTACGGCGACTACAACTTCGGCGCCGCGGACAGCTGGCTGCAGGCCTTCGGCATCGGCCTGATGCTGCTCGGCGCCCTGTCCATCGCCGTCGTCTACGCGTTCATCACCAACGTCATCATCAGCCGCCGGCTGGAACGGGCGCTTGGGCGCGGCCGAGCGAACGCCGTCCGCGGGCATGTGATCCTCTGCGGGCTCGGCTCGGTGGGCGTGGCGACGATGGAGGGCCTGCTGCGGGCCGGCCGGCGGATCGTGGTCATCGAACGGGACGAGAACAACCGGTTCCTGCCGGTGGCCCGCGAGCGCGGCGTCCCCGTGGTGATCGGCGACGCGACGGTACGCGCGACGCTGTTGGAGGCCGGGCTCGCACACGCGACCACGATCGCGGCGGTGACCAGCGACGGCCTGGCCAACCTGGAGACCATCCTGTCGGCCCGCGAGACGCACGCGGAGCTGCGCCGGGCCCACGCCGCCCGGTGGGCCGCGCGGGCCGCCGCCCAACGCGCCGGCGGCCGAGCCCACCACGGCGCACGCCACGACCCCGCCCGACCTGCCGACAGGAGCCCCGAAGCGGCGCTGCGCGTCGTCCTGCGGGTCTTCGACGCCACCATGGCGGACGAGTTCGAGCGCCGCTTCGGGATCCACACCGCCCGCAGCGCGTCCACGCTGGCGACGCCGTACTTCGTCGCCGCCGCGCTCGGCCACGAGGTGATCAGCGCCTTCTACGTGGAGCGGACGCCGTTCCTGGTCGCGCGGATGACGGTGCGCCCCGGAGGCGGGCTGGCCGGGCCCACCCTCGGCGAGCTCGCGACCGGAACCCGGGTCCTGGCCGTGACCAGGCACGACGACCCCCACAGCGGCCCCCGTATCGGGCCCGACGACGACTCCCGGGGCAACGCCGAGGACGGCATGGCCCACGGCTCGGGCGCGAGCTCCCCGGACTACCGACCCGGCCGGCACACAAAGCTGCGGCCCGGGGACGAACTGCTCGTGGTCGGCCCCGTCACCCAGATCGTGGACATGGTCCGGCGCAACCAGCTGACCCGGCACACGTCGTCACAGAGCTGACGCCGCCAGCCGGCACCGCGGGCGGCTGCTGGCCAGGAGCGGCTGTTCAGGCCAGGGGGATGCCGGCGCCGAGCAGGCCGGTGCGGACACGCTCGGCCACCGCCTCGACCTGCGTCGAGAGGTAGAAGTGCCCGCCGGGCAGCACAGCCAGGTCGAACGCGCCTGTCGTGTGCTCGGCCCAGGCCGCCGCCTCCGCCTCGGTCACGGCCGCGTCGCTGTCACCGATCGTCACCCGCAGCTCCGCGGCCACCGTGACACCGGGCGCGCAACGGTAGGTCTCGATGGCCTGGTAGTCGGCCCGCGTCGCGGGCAGGATCAGGTCGACCAGCTCCGGGTCCGCGAGGATCCGCCGGTCGGTGCCGCCCAGCTTCGCGATCGACTCCAGGACGGACGCGTCATCACCGTGGTGGACGGTGCCGGGCCGGCTCCTGGACGGGGCGGGACGGCCGGACGGGAACACGATCGACGGAACAGGTGCCCCCGGCGTGGCCTCCAGCCGGCGGGTCACCTCGAACGCGACGATCGAGCCCATACTGTGCCCGAACAGGGCAAGCGGGCGGTCGGTCAGCGGGCCCAGCGCCGCCGCGATCTCGTCGGCGAGCGCGTCGATGCTGGTGTGCGGGGCCTCGGCCAGCCGGTCCTGCCGGCCCGGGTACTGCACGGCGCAGACCTCGGCGACCTCCGCCAGCGCCGCGGACAGCGGGTGAAAGAAGGTGGACGCGCCGCCGGCGTGCGGGAAGCACACGAGCCGGGGGCCCGTCTCACTGCCGCGGTGGAACCGCCGCAGCCAGCGGTCGATGTCGCTGGTCAAGGTCACCACCGTCAGGCCGGGACAAGGACGGGAACAGAGCGGTCCGTGTCCGGACCCACCACCACCATCAGACCATGCCCGCCCGCTCCCCGGCCACCGGCCCGTCGACGTCCCGGTCGAGCATCGTTCGCACGCCGGTCCGCACTGGACTCCCGGGGCCGCCGCCACGGCACCGGGTACGCCGACGAACGCGCCTAATAGCTTTGCGGTTCGAGCAGGCTCCGAGGAAGATCCCCGCATGCCGGTCGAGAGCTCTGACGGGGTCCGTATCGGCTACGAGATCCTTGGGCAGGGGAAGCCGCTGGTACTTCTGCACGGCTTCTTCGGGGACCGCGAAGCCGAGCTCTTCCGCACCCGTGGCGTCGCACCGTTCATCGACCACCTCGAACGGCAGGGAGCGCTGCCCGACTGGATGCGGACAGCCGACCGACTGGCCAGAGCCGTCGTCGTTGAGCTGCCGGGCTGCGGCCACTTCGACGCATTCGTCCGTAGCGATCTTTCCGTCCCACCCGCCAGGACCTTCCTCTCCACAGCCTCGATACCCGTCAGCCGGACCTGACCCAAGGGAGCACACCAGTGGCCGCCGGAGTACTGATCGCGGAGAGCCTGCGCGTCGGGACCGTCCTGGACGACCTGTCGCTCGTCGTCCGGAAACTCCAACGGTCGGCACCGGGAAATGCCACCGCCGAGCAGCCACCTGTCTGGACGCTGGTCTTCTTCGACGTCGCCGACACCGCAGCCGAGGCACTGGCCACTCAACTGAGCGACGCCCTGGATACGCCTGGATGGTACGTGGACCTACACACCGCTCAGGACAGCTTCATCGTGTTCCCCGGCCGAGTCATATGCTACCGACGGGGGGACCCGCAGGGACGCGCCGAAGCCCAGGAACACGGCCGTGCTCACGGCATCCCCGACTCACAACTCGACTGGCCGATCTGACTCTCCGACCGGCGAGGATCTCGATGGTGCGGTCAGGCTCGTCTCCTGCTGGTCGGAGGAACGGCGCGGCGGGTCTCCGACGAGCCACGTGGCCCACGACGCTCGGCCCGCGTGGCCAGGCTGCCCCGCATGGCGCTGGATGACTGTTTCCCAGGCTGGCGCGGTACTGGTGGTGCGTCCTGATCTGACGGACGTGGAGCTCAACGAGCTGTTCGACGCGTCGTGGCCGGACCGCGGCCGACGTCCTTTGCGCCCTCAAAGGGCCGCCAAATGGCGGGGGCCGCTCACCATCGTGTTTCGCCGCGGCCACCCTGAAAGCACAAAGAACCCAGAGAGTCAACACACAACCCTTCCCCAACACGGATGGTCGACCTATCATCTCTTTACGGTGATCGGCTAAGGTTGCATGCCGTCGTCCATCTCGAGGCCCGCGGTAGTCGTGTGCGCCGGGCGCTTCGTTTATTTCCATGTCGGGGGTTCACATGGGTACGGGTGCCGACCAGGCCATCGAAGACGCCACCCAGGGGTCTCCCAGCGATCCGCGGCCGGTTACCGATACCTGGCGTGATTTTTTCCCGCGCCCGTGACCATGCTTCTGTGATTCCGTTCTCCTTCGCCGCCGGAGATTTTCGGCGGCGACCGGCGGCGATTCCACAAAAGCCGACCCAGGGCGCTGGACACGCCTGCCTTCAGACAGGCGTCCCGGAGAGGACGGCACCAGCAATGCTCGACCACCCCGTACTTCCCGTACCCGACGTTGTTCCCCTACCCGAATCCGCGGTCCCGGGTCGCGTTCCCTCTCGTCGCGGGCTGTTCCTGGCCGCGACCGGTGCCGTCCCCGCGGCGGTCCTGACGAGCGGCGTGGCCGCGGCCGCGGTGCGTCCGGGAGGGCCCGGCCAGCCCGCTGGGGACCTGCCGCCGCGCGTCGACGTGCACCACCACGCCATGCCGGCACCCGTCCGGTCCTGGCTGGTGGAGCACGGCATGCTCCCACCGGCGGGCGGCCCGCTGTTCGCGCGGTGGGATCTCGGCACCACCCTCGCCACCATGGACCAGCACGGCATCCAGCTCGCCGTCCTGTCCGCGCCGGTGCCGACCGCGTTCACCCCAGTGCCCTCGCAGGCCGCGGAGCTGGCGACCATCGCGAACGACAGCCTGGGCACGCTCGCCCGCGAGCAGCCGTCCCGCTTCGGCTGGCTGGCCAGCGTCCCATACCTCGAGCCGAACGACGCCGTGGCCGAGATCGAGCGGGTGTACGGCGGCCAGGCGCCCGACGGGGTGCTGCTCACCGCGCACGCCGGCACCCGGTACCTCGGTGACCCGGCCCTGGATCCGGTCATGGCGGCCCTGAACGACCGGGACGCGGTTGTCCTGGTGCATCCGTTCGACCTGCCCGGCGCGTCCCCGATCGCGGTGCCGTCCTTCGTCGTGGACTTCATGGCGGACACCACCCGCGCTGCCGTGCAACTCACCGTGTCCGGCGCTCTCGACCGTTTCCCGCGGATCCAATGGATCCTCGCGCACGGCGGCGGCGCCTTCCCGTACCTGGCGGGCCGCCTGGCGCTGGGCCGCGGCCTCGGCTACGGCGCGGACCCGGGAGCGATCAGGGCCGCGGTGCGGCGGTTCTGGTACGACACCGCTGGGCCGATGTCCCCGTACGCCACGCCCAGCCTGCTCGCGGCCGCCGGTGCCGGGAGGATCCTCTACGGCTCCGACTACAACGCCATCCCCGCGGCGACCGTCGGCGAGAGCCTCGCGGCCCTACGCGCCGACCCGGCGCTGGACGCCCCGGCGCGCGCGGCGATCGCCCGCGGCAACGCCCTGCGCCTGTTCCCCGCCCTGGCACAGCGACTGGGCTGAGGGAACGCCGCACCGGGCCGCGGCCGGCGCTCGCCCGCATGGTCGGACGGCGGGCGTCCACGTCTCCCTCGTCGTGGACGCCCGCCGTCCGCGCCTCAGTCGCTCAGGACCAGTCCGGCCAGGTCACCGGCGTCGCGCCACTCCTGCAACAGCTCCTCGAACGCGTAGAAGCCGGGCCCGTAGGGCTCCCCGAGGAACCACCGGGCGTTCGACTCGCCCTCGCTGTTGTAGTAGCCGGGGGTGCACTCGGTGACGAACCTGGTGTTGTCGATCTTGTTGTCGCGGATGGTCCGGACCCAGCCCTCCTCGGCCTCGGCGGTGGGCTCCACGACCTTCGCCCCGCGCGCGATCGCCTCGCCGAGGATGTAGGCGATGTGGTCGGCCTGCTGCTCGAACATCTTGGTCGTGGACGCGGTGACCCCGCCCTGGATGAAGCCGGTGGCGAAGTAGTTGGGGAAACCGTGCGCCATGATGCCGTGCAGCGTGCGGAAGCCCTTGCCCCAGTGGTCGTAGAGCGATCTGCCGTCACGGCCCGCGAGCGGCCTGATGTCCAGCTGCCGGTCGAGAGCTCCGGTGATCTCGAAGCCGCTGGCGAACACGATGCAGTCAACCTCGTGTTCGATGCCGTTGGCGACAACCCCACGCTCGGTGATCCGCTCGACGCCCTTGGAGTCCGACACGTCGACGAGGGTGACGTTCGGCAGGTTGAAGGTCGGCAGGTAGTCGTCGTTGAACACCGGACGCTTGCACAGAATGCGGAAGTACGGCTTCAGGAGCTCCGCGGTCTTCGGGTCCTCGACGACCTGGTCGACCCGCTGCCGGATCCGCTCCGCGACCCGGTAGTCCTCGGCCTCGTGCAGCTCCATGAACTTCACGGGGTCGGCCAGCGCGCCCCAGCCGTTCGTGGAGTTGAGGTGCGCCGCGAGGTTACGGGCGACCTCGGTCCAGGCGTCGCAGATGTTGTCCGGCTCACCCGGCGAGTAGAACGCGAAGGTCGCGTTGTGGAAGTTGCGCTGGCGCTCCTCCCGCCACCCGGGCTTCAGGCTCGCCACCCATTCCGGATCGGTCGGGTAGTTGGAACGCTCGAAGACGTAGGACGGCGTCCGCTGGAACACCGTCAGGTGCTTCGCGCCGCGTGCCAGGTGCGGGATCGCCTGGACGCCGCTGGAGCCGGTACCGATCACGGCGATCCGCTTGTCGCCGATCTTGTCCAGCCCGCCGTGCAGGTCACCGCCGGTGTAGTCGAAGTCCCAGCGGGCGGTGTGGAAGGTGTGCCCCTTGAAATCGGTGATGCCGGGGATGCCGGGTAGCTTCGGCCGGTTGTAGGGCCCCTGGCACATGATGATGAACCTGGTCCGGATGTCGTCACCGCGGTTGGTGACTATCCGCCAGCGCCCGACCTCCTCGTCCCACTCCAGCGACTGGACCATGGTGTGGAACAGCGTCTTGTCGTAGACGCCCAGGTGGCGCCCGATCCGCTGGGCGTGCTCGTAGCACTCGTCGCCGTGGGAGAACTTCTCCTTCGGGATGAAGCCGGTCTCCTCGAGCAGCGGGAGATAGCAGTAGGCGTCCGAGTCGATCTGGATGCCTGGATAGCGGTTCCAGTACCAGACGCCACCGAAGTCGCCGCCCAGTTCCAGGATTTTGAAGTCGGAGATCCCCTTCTTCTGTAACCGGTCCGCGGCGATCAGTCCCGAGAAGCCGCCACCGAGGATCACCACCTCGATCTCAAGGTCGATCGGCGTGCGGGGCGTGAGCGGCGTGTGCGGATCGGCTTCGTAGAACTCGGCGAACTCGTCACCGGACTCGACGTACTGCTTCTGGCCGTCAGTGCGCAGCCGCCGGTCCCGCTCGGCGAGATACTTCTCGCGAAGCGCCTCCTGATCGACCTCGGGGGTGATCGTCGGCGCACAGTGATCCAGGGGCGATCGGTACATGAGAGATCCTCGGTCCTGCTCGTGGTCACGGTCGGGAACGGCGGGTCCGGTCATGGCCGGCTCCGCGGGATTTCGATCGGCCGGGTCGGTATGTCCACGGCGCGGCTGCTCAGCGTTCCGGCCGGAGGGCCAGGACGCTGCCCTCGGCGTCCGCCGAGACGTACAGGGTGCCGTCCGGGCCGGCGGCGATACCGGCGAACGGGCCCTGCGGCCCCGAGAACGGCGGCTGCCCGCGCAGCGGCTTGGGGGTGACGCCGGGCGGGGCACCCACGGGGAGGTCACGCGCGATCGTGGTGCGCGCCCCGGTGCCCGGGTCGACGTCTAGCAGCGTCTTGGCGCCGGCGTCGACGATCAGCAACCGCCCGCCCCGGGCCAGGATGCCCTGCGGCGTGTCCAGACCGTCGACGACGGTCTCCGCGCGTGGGCCGCCGACCGAGACGATCCGCCCGGCGCCGGCCTCGGACACCAGGCAGGCCCCGTCGGAGCCGAAGGTCACGCCGACCGGCTTGTCCAGTCCGGTGGCGAGGACCTCGATCTCGCCGGCTCGGACAGCCAGCACCCGGCCGCGGCCGAACTCGGCCGCCACCACCGCGCCGTCCGGCGCGATCGCGACACCGTAGGGCTGGTCCAGGCCCTCCGCCAGCACCTCGCTCACGAATTCCGCGGGCCGGAAGCGCGCGATCGTGCCATTGCCCGTGGTGACGATGAATTCGCCAGGCCCGGTGGTGGTCACCCCGCGGACGAAGCCGGGGCTGCCGGGGCTGAACAGCATGCCGACGGTTCGCGGGGAGCCGCCCGGGCTCAGCGCGTAGAAGAACGGACCGTCGGCGATGTAAAGGGTGCCGTCCGTGTCGAGGGTCAGGTCCAGCGGCCAGTTCAGGCCCCCGGGCAGCGTGGTCCGGGTCTCGCCGCCACCCAGCACCTCCGTGATCTCTCCGGTGAAGTTCGAGACGAACAGCCGGCCGTCGAGAAAGGTGCAGTTGTCGAGGCCGGGCTGGAGTTTGGCGAGCACCTCCCGATCGCCCGAGCGCGGGTCGATGCGCAGCACCTCGCCGGTGTGTACCTGGGTGGACACGATGAATCCGGCGTCGTCGAACTTCACCGAGTCCGGCACACCCAGGTCGCCGGCGACCCGCTGCGGCTCGCCGCCGTCGGGGTGAATACGCCAGATGTCGTTGGTGGCCATGGCCGGGTAGTAAAGAAAGCCGTCCGGGCCGACCTCCATGGCGTTCGGCATGCCCAGGTTGTCCGCGAGCACCCGGGGCGCGCCGCCACCGAGCGGCAGCTCCATCAGCCGGCCGCCGGGGCGGCACTCGTTCACGAACAGGCGGTCCTGGTACACGGTGATGCCGTTGACGGCGGGCATGTCCTCGCCCACGACCCGGACCCGGCCGTCGGTGCCGAGGACGCTCACCCGGTCGTCCATGTACTCGGTCGCGTAGATGTTGCCGGCCGAGTCGAACGCGACGTCGTCCGGGCCGACGATGTCGCCGCCCTTGGGGCTGACGGCCTCCACCGCCCCGGTGTCGACGTCCAGCGCGCTGATCTGACTGCCGGTCACCTGGGCTATGTATATGCGGCCGTCGGGACCGGTGCGCAGCCCGTTCGCACCGAAAAGCCTGCTCGTCGGCGTAAGTCGGTCCAAGGTCCAACCCGCCGCGAGGGTGGTCGGAGCAAGGCTGGTGTAGCGCGCCCCTTGAGCCAAGGTTGAGACCCCCTGTACTGAGGACATCGGTGTCCGCGAGACGTGTCCGCCGCCTGCCGTCGGATGGCAGGCGCGCGGACCACCTCTGTACTGGTTATGTGTCTGGTTTATGACCGTATATCTTTACAAGGATAGCAATGCTGGCCGCCATCCTCAACAGCCATCTCGAGAACAGCGGCGCCTGGTCAGAACGACCCATTGTTTGCTGAAAAGCTAATGGGTGGAAGGCGTCGTCTCCTGTAGCACACCCTCGTCGACCAGGCGCTCGATTTCCCCCTCGTCGAGGCCGAGCAGCTCGCGGGCGATCCGGCGGGTGTGCTCGCCGAGCATCGGCGCGGGGCGCAGCTCGACGTCCGGGATGTTCCGGAAGTGCGCGGGGGTGTTCTCGCTGGGCATCGGCCGCGGGATCAGCGGGTGCCGCGCGGTGCGGAACGCCCCGCGCGCCCGGAGGTGCTCGTCGTCCAGCAGCTCCGTGAGCCGCAGCATCATCCCGGCCGGCACGCCCGCCGCCTGGAACTCGGACGCCGCGACGCGGGGCGGGCGCAGGCGGGTCCACGCCGCGATCAGCTCGTCGATCTCCTCCGAGCGGGCGAGGCGGTCCTGCGTGGTCGCGAACCGCGGGTCCGCGGCGAGGGACGGGCCACCGATCACCGCGGCGAGCCGGTGCCAGTCCGCGGAGTCCCGCACGTCGACGACGACCCACTCGTCGTCACCGCCGCACGGGTACACGCCCCGCGGCGCGTGCCGCTGCGAGCCCTCGGCCCGGCCGAGCGACGCCGCGGCGTACAGGTCGGGATTCTGGCCGAGGATGACCTCGGCCTGGGCGACGCTCACGGTCCCGCCACGGCCGGTGCTGCGCCGCCGGACGAGCAGAGCCAGGACGCCGATCGCCGCGACCCGGGCCGCGACGTGGTCCGGGTAGATCGTCGACGCGTCGGCGAAGCCGCCCGAATCACCGGCGAAGCCGCCCGGGTCGTCGGAGGTGTCGTCCCGCCACAGCAGGCTGATACCGGTCGCGGCGCGCACGAGGGGGCCGTAGCCGAGCCAGTCGCCCCACGGGCCGTCCGCCCCGAAGGCGCTGGAATCGGCCACCACCAGCCGCGGGTTGACCCGGTGCAGCTCGGCCACACCGAGCCCCAGCTTCTCCATCGTCCCCGGCTTGAAGTTCGACAGCACGACGTCGGACTGCCGCGCGAGCTCCAGGAACAGCGCCCGGCCACGCGGGTGGCGCAGGTCCAGCCCCAGGCTCGCCTTGTTGCGGTTGCCCCAGGCGAAGACGGGGCTGATCGGCTCCACGGTGAGCGACTGCCGCGAGCCGTCGGGGAACGCCGCGCTCTCGATCTTGATCACCTCGGCCCCCATGTCGGCCAGGAGCCGCCCACTCTCCCCACCCACGACGATCACGCCGAGATCGAGCACCCGGAGTCCGTCGAGCGGCCGGCGCGACGCGGGAGGCGCAGGAGGCGCAGGGGGCTCGGTGGTGCCGGCCGCATCGGGTCCCGCCACCGCCGCCGGACGATCACCGGGGGCCCCGCTGTCCGGCGGCTCACCCGCCGGCTCAGCCGCCGGTTCAGCCGCCGACTCACCGGCCCGCGGTGCCGGTGTGCGCAGGCCGGCCCGGTGGCCGTCGATCCCGAGCAGACAGTCCGGGACGAGCATCTCCCCCTCCGGCGTGGCGACGCCGGTGAACGTGCGGCGGGCGGCGAAGTGGTCCGCGCGCAGGACCCCGGTGAGGTCGAGCACCGCCGCCGCGGGAATCCCCAGCCGCTGGAGCTCGGCCGCGACCTCGTCGCGTTTCCGGTTGGCGAGCAGGCGACCGATCTCGGGATGCAGGACGTCCGCGACGGCGAAGCGCCGGGACATGTCCGCCAGCTCCGGGTCCGCGAACCGGGCGGGACGGCCCATCCACTCGAACACGGCCCGCCACTGCCGGGGCTTGAGGATGCACAGCCGGACGTAGCCGTCCGCGCAGCGGAACACCGGATAGAGATGGCCGGCGGCCGGGCGGCCCCGGGGGCCGTCGGAGGTGGGGATGCCGCTCGTCGCGGAACCCGCCATCCCGTAGCCGGGGTCGATGACCTGGACGGTGGTCTCGAAGACCGACACCTCCACGTCGTCGCCGACACCGGTGACCAGCCGGTTGTGGTGGGCGAGCAGCGCCGACCACGCCGCGACCAGCGCCGAGGACTCCGTGGGCAGGGCGGCCGGTGGGAGCAGCGGTGGCCGGCCGGGCAACCCCGAGCGGGAGAGGAAGCCGGCGAGCGCGGCGTGCACGGCATCGGTGCCGGCCCAGTCCCGGTAGGGCCCGGACCGGCCGAACTCGGTGACGGAGACGACGACGAGCGCGGGAAACCGGCGCCGGAACTCACCCGCGTCGAGGCCCAGACTGTCCGGGAGCGACTCGGTGAGCCCCTCGATGACGATGTCGCTCCTCGCGAGCAGGCCCAGTAACCGCTCGCGGCCGCCGGCCGCCGCGAGATCGAGCGCCAGGGCGCGCTTGTTGAAGTTGTGCGTCTCGTGCCGGACGTCCGTACCGGGCGCCCGACCAGGAGCGTCGAGGGTTCCGGCCGGCTCGACCCGGACGACGTCGGCGCCGAGGTCGCCGAGCACCCGCGAGGCGAGCTCCGCGCCGCCGCGGCACAGGTCGACGACCCGGACGCCGGCCAAGGGCAGCTCGGCGCCGCCGCCCGACAGCCCCGTCACGGTCGCTGCCCCGTCCGGTCGGGCGGGGACCCGGCGCTGCTCTCCGGGGCGAAGCACGGCAGGGCGCCGCCCTCGCAGTCGAGGAACCGCACCCGGACCGGCAGGCCGACGGCCACCTGGTCCGGATCACAGTCCACGATGTTGGTCAGCATCGTCCACTCGCCGTCGACCTCGACGGTGGCGAGGACGAACGGGGTCGCGAAGTCCGGGGACAGCGCCCGGTGCACGACCGTGTGGGCCACGACCCGGCCCGTCCCGGTGCTCTCCACGTAGTGCCAGCCGGGCTCGCCGCATCCCGGACACAGGCGTTCGGGGGGGAAGTACCGGATCCCGCAACCGCCGCAACAGGGGACGAGCAGGCGATGCTTCGCTGCGGCGGACCAGAACTCGACGGAGAGCTCGGAGGGCGTGGGTGTCGATCGTGTCATTTCAGGCCTTCCCCAGGACGACGACCTCGTAGTGCCGGGTGCCGGACCCGGCGTTCGCCACGACGGCGACCTCGGCCCCCGGCACCTGGTGGACCGCCGTGCCGCGGATCTGCCGGACCGCCTCGGCCACCTTCAGCGTCATGTGCTGGGTTCCGTTCCAGGAGTAGGACAGGCAGCCACCCTCGGGGTTGGTCGGGTACCGGCCGTCGAGGGCGATGTGCCCGTCGTCGACGAACGCCCCGCCCTCCCCCTCGTCGCACAGCCCGATCACCTCGAGCTGCCTGAGGAGCTCGAACGAGTTGGGGTCGTAGAGGGCGAGCACGTCGGCGTCCCGCGCTGTGACGCCCGCGGCCCCGAACGCCCGCTGCGCCGCGGCGGCGCCCAGCCGGCCCACCGTCCGGTAGTCCAGCGGCGGCATGCCGTGGTTCCCGGCGAACTCCATCCCGGCCCCGAGCACGGCGACCGGCTGGTGGGGCAGATCGCGCGCCCGTTCCAGCGAGGTGAGCACGACGGCTCCGCCGCCCTCACCGGTGATGCACACATCGAGCAGGTGGAACGGCGTCGCCACCAGGGGCGAGGCCAGGATGTCGTCGACCGTGTACGGGCCCTTCCCGTACATCATCGCCTCGGGATTCGACGAGCCGTTGTTCCGGATCGTGGCGGCGACGGTCGCCAGCTGCTCCGGGGTGGTCCCGAACCGGCGGATGTACCCCTGGGCGACCAGGGCGAACAGGGGAATGGAGTAGGCGCCCCAGACGTCGACGAACTCGACCTCCGCCACCGCCACGCCCACCGGCCCGCGGCCGCCGAACCTGCCCGACAACCCACCGCCGACGACGGCGACGTCGCACAGGCCCGCGGCGATCGCGGCAGCGGCCTTCATCACGCCGCGGGCACCGGCCGTGTCGAGCATCCCCTCGCCGACCCAGTTGAGTGACCGCCCCAGCGAGCGCGACCACGAGGCGCTCTCGTCGACCGTCCCGCCGGGGCCGGGCCAGTCCGCGGCGACCCCGTCGACGTCCGCGGGCCGCAGGCCGGCGTCGGCGATCGCGCCGAAGACGGCCTCCTGCGCGAGATCGAGCGCGGTGCGGTGCGGCAGCCGGCGCGCCTGTTCGGTGGCGTGCAGCCCGACGATCGCGACGTCACGCAGTGCCATCTGAGCCCGCCTCCTCGCGGCCGAGCCACTCCCGGGCCCGCGTGTAATGACTCATCTCGCGTTCGACCAGGAGCGCCGTCGCGTGCGCGAGCTCAGTGCCGCTCGACGCGAGGTGGATGCTGCCCTCGACGGTCCATTTCCCGCCGTCCTTCCCGGCGAGCCAGGCCCGCGCGGTCAGCGGCCGGTTGATCGGAACCGGCTTGCGGTAGGTGACGCTCAGCGCCCCCGTCACCGCGAGCTGCTCCATCTGCACGGCGAGGTGGCCCACGATCTCGACGAACACGCCCGAGATCCAGCCCCCGTGCGCCACGCCCGGGCCGCCCTCGTGCTCCGGGCCGCAGCGCAGGCGGTAGTGGGCCGACCCGTCCGCGGCCAGCGTCTCTTCTTCCATCCCCATCCGGCAGCGCCCGAGCTGCCGGCAGGGGGGACACAGGACGGCAAACAGGTCGTCGCCGACCGGTTTCCAGTTCGGTTCGGTGCCGTTCGGCTGCTCTGTCAACGTGACCGCCCTACCACTCGACCGGGAGCGACTCCGGGGCCCGCACGAGCAGGCCGGACTTCCATGGCAGTTCCTCGACCGGCACGCCCAGCCGCAGCGAGGGGAACCGGCGCAGCAACGCGGCCAACGCGACCTGCAGCTCCATCCGGCCCAGCTGGGCTCCGAGGCAGTAGTGCGTGCCGTACCCGAAGGCCAGGTGATGGTTGGGGTGACGAGTGAAGTCCAGTTCGTCCGGGTGATCGAAGACGGCCTCGTCGCGGTTCGCGGACTGCGCGAACACGATCACGGCCTCGCCGGCCGACACCGTGACGTCGCCCAGCCGGACGTCCTCGGTGGCCACCCGGGGGTTGTTGCCGCCGGTGGACAGCTGGACGTGTCGCAGCAGCTCCTCCACCGCGCCGGGTATCAGCTCGGGCCGCGCACGCAGCGCCTCCCAGTGCCCGGGCTCGGTGAGCAGCACGTAGATGAAGTTGGACAGCTCACTCGCGGTGGTCTCGTGACCGGCGATCAGCAGGGTGATGCCGATGTCGATCAGCTCCTCCTCGCTGAGCCGATCCTCGTCGTCCCGCGCGGCGACCAGAGCACCCAGCAGGTCGTCCGTCGGGTGCGCCCGGCGGAGGGCCACCAGCTCGGCGAGGTAGCCCGCGAGCCTCGCCCGGGCGTCGACGACCTGTTCCTCGGTGTAGGCGGTCGTCGACAGCATGACGTCGGCGAACTCACGGAACCGGTGCTGATCTTCCGGCGGCACGCCGAGCATCTCGCAGATCAGCGTGACCGGCAGCGGCAGGGCGAAGCCCCGAACGAGATCGGCGGGCGGCCCCGATCGCTCGATCTGCTCCAGGTGTGCCTCGACGATCTCCTGGGCACGAGGGCGTAACTGCTCGACGCGACGGCCGGTGAAGGCTCTGGAGATCAGCAGGCGTAACCGGGTGTGCTCCGGCGGGTCCATGCTCAGCAGCGCGGACGGCTGCGCCGGCCGCGGGGTGGTCCGTGGGACGTCCTCCCGACCGACGGCCGCGGCGCGGCTGAGTCGCGGGTCGGAGAGCGCCTGCTTCATGTCGTCATAGCGGGTGACCAGCCATCCCTCGCCGCCGTAGGGCAGCCGTACCCGGGCGACCGGCTCCTCCCGGCGGATCTTCGCCCACAGGGGATGGACTTCGAGGCCGGCCGATGGACCGAAAGGGAACCGGTGGACCTCGGTGTCGTCGGGCACGGCTTTCCTCCGTTCTCGCCGTCGCAACACAGACAGATCAGGTAAGTGGACAGGGCTCGCGGATCGTCAGGTTCGGGTCCGGGTCAGGACCCACCGGCGGCGCGCGGGAGCCGGCGACCGTCCGACTGCTCCGAGTCGTCGGTCACGAAACCGGAATCCGGGTCAAGGGAGGATTGGGCCGGGTGCACTACGCCCGGACCGGGAAGTTCACCGTGCTGAGCTGTCACCGGCGGCACGGTGCCGAGGAAATCACCCCGGCGTCCTGCCGTGGTTCACCGGCACGCAGCCACGACGCACGGCACCTTACGGAACCAGAATGCTGCCTGCTCTTTGTCAAACTCCGGCGGAAAACACGCAGCCGCCAGCAAACACCGCGCCGGCGCCCGTCAGTTCTGCGCGATCCGGAACTCGCCCACCACTGCGACCGGAGACGGAGTCGCCCTTTCCGACACCGCCTGCCGACTCGCCGAGGGCCGCCCCCTGGATGGCCGCAGCCGCCGACCAGATTATAAACGATCTTCGGACGCTAACATTGACAAGATTAGAAGCCTTATCTCGATGTGTCTACTCCCATCTCGACAGCCGGCGCGGATCCCGCGGACAGGAGCTGACCGGATGGAAGGTTGACCAGGCCGCAGGCAACCTCACCCTGGCCGCGCAGCCAGAATCGTTCCAGCAGGTCAGGAGCACTTTCCGACGATTTCACCGAGGACCGCGCGCGAGCTCACCGGCGTCGGGCGAGCGCGCAGCACGAGGGTCTCCGGCCCCGCTCGCAGTTGGCGGCCGGCCGGACTCCGAGCGGGTGAACGGGGCCTGGAACGGCGGAGCCCATCGCCACCCGACAAGCTCCGCGTACGGACCACTTTCGGAGCAACAAACAGGCCCGGGCTGGCCTGAATCTGCTTTGCGACAAGTAATGGAGCGTCCGGACGGATGATGGCCTGCGCGGCAACTAAATACAAAGACGCAGTTGACAGGCCGTAGGGGCCGGTGGGATATATCGGTACCGACGTGGCGCGACGGGAGGCGGCGCAGATGGCTCGACCGATGGAGGGCGTCCGAGTGCTGGAGGTCGCCCAATACACTTTCGTCCCCGCCTCCGGAGCGGTTCTGGCCGACTGGGGCGCGGACGTGATCAAGGTCGAACACGCCGAGTACGGCGACGCCCAACGCGGGCTGATCCGGCTGCTGGGTCTCGATGTCTCCAGCAACGGAAACGCGTTCTTTCCCATCATGGAGGCCCCCAACCGCGGCAAACGCAGCATCGGGCTCGCGCTCGAAAAGCCCGGCGCGCGCGTCGTTCTGGAGAAGCTCGTCGCGCGGGCCGACGTGTTCGTGACGAACTTCCTGCCCAGGTCACGGTCCCGACTGAAGATCGACCTCGAGGACATCAGGGCAATCAATCCCAACATCATCTATGTGCGGGGCAGCGGTTTCGGCCAGCGTGGCCCGGAGCGTGACAAGGGCGGGTACGACGGCACCGCGTTCTGGGCCCGGGGCGGCAGCGCGTCGGGCGTCACCCCACCCGGAGCCGAGCGGATGACGAAGATGCCAGCCGGCGCCTACGGCGATTCGATGGGCGGGCTGACGATCGCCGGCGGCATCGCCGCGGCCCTCTACCGGCGCGCGGCGACCGGTGAGCCCTCGGTGGTGGACGTGTCCCTGCTCGGCGTCGGAGCATGGACCACCCAGTTCTCGGTGAACCTGGCCCTGCTGGCCGGCGGACCGCTGCCGGACGTCGAGGAGCCCCGGCACGGCGCGCCGACGAACCCGCTGATCGGCGCCTTCCGGACCGCGGACGACCGGTGGCTTCAGCTGTCGATGCTCCAGCCGGGGGTGTACTGGCCGGAGTTCTGCACGGTCGTCGGGCGCCCGGAGCTCGCCGAGGACGAACGGTTCAACTCGACCGAGAAGATCATGGCGAACGCCGCGGAGGCCGCCGATCTGGTGGCCGGGATCATCGCCTCCCTGACCTACTCCGAATGGCTCAAAACCGTCGAGGGGATGAAGGGCCAGTGGGCCGTGGTCCAGGACGCCTGGGGCGTCGGCCAGGACGTTTCGCTGCGCGCCAACGGCAACATAGGAACCCTCGTCGACGCCGAGGGCAGGAACCGTGAACTCGTCGCGAACCCCGTCCAGTTCGACGAGACACCCGCAGACCTCGGCCGCGCGCCGCGCTTCGCCGAGCACACCGACGAGATCCTGCAGGAGCTGGGTTGGTCGGAGGAGGAGATGATCCAGCTGAAGATCGACGGCGTGGCAACCTGACCCGGGCCGCGGGAAAGTCCGAGGTATCACCCACCCGATCAGCACCAGGCCCCCGGCCTGCGCCCGGTCGGCGAACTCCGCGCATTCGCCCACTACTCGCCGCCTGCCGCCGAGAAACCCGCCACGCACCGCACCGTAAGCACCGATCACATGATCGGAAGAACTGCCGTCACCCATCCGACACCGAAAACTCTCCACGGAGAGGCTCACCGCAACCCACACCGGTTCCCGGGCCGTTTCAGAATGTGCCGGCAGACGCCGACGTCGATGTCGCTCCCCGCCGGCCCCTGCCCGCCGTGCGCTGTGTCCTGACCCCGCCGCCAGACAACGGGATCGCATCCAGAACACCCGGATCAGACCGGAACAAACCCATCCCCGAATCGCACCACGACTCGGCGGACTCATCGGTGGTTGACTTCCGCCTGGGCCGCGGGCCGGCGTGCCCGTGTGCCCAGAACCTGATTCCGGTGTGCCGCCGCGCGCATCACCGAATGTGTGGCGGCAGCGGTCCGCTCGCCTCAGCCCGTCAACTCGGAGCATCGCCACCTGCATATTTCTCCAGATTCCGCTTGTGAAACGGACAGGCGGTCCGTACCGTGGCCGTTCATATCGAACCGGAGGTCCGATTCGACAGATCGACCGGCCGGGGACCCGGCCGCACCGCCAGGCGGGTGCGGCCCGGCGGCCTGCGATCTCGCCACGAACCACACCGTCCCGGCCGACGGAAGTACAGATCACCTATCGCGAGACGAGGGACATCAACATGCGGAATTCGGGGATCCTGCTCGGCAGGTCGGCATGCGGACGGCAACCGCGACAGCCGGTGGGCGTGCGCTTAGCCGCGTTAGGAGCTTTAGGTGCTCTGGCCGCGAGCCTGTTCCTCGCCGGTTGCGGCGACAGCGACGACAACGGGAGCAGCGGGACGGCGGGCGACACCGGGACCGCCGCCGAAGTTCTGGGCCCGGTGGCGCAGGCAAAAGGTGACCCGGTGAAGATCGGAATCATCTCGGACGGCAAGGGCCCCGCCGCGGACCTCTCCTACGAGTTCAAGGTCTCCGAGGCGACCGTCAAATACCTCAACGAACACCGCTCCGGAATCGCGGGCCGGCCCATCGAGCTGGTGGAGTGCGAGGCGCTGGCCGACCCGGCCAAGGCCACCGACTGCGCGAACCGGATGGTCGAGGAGAACGTCGCCGCCGTCGTCGTCGGCTCGGCCGGGGCCGGGGAGCAGATCTGGGAGCCGCTGCACGCCGCGCACGTCCCGGTGATGTTCTACACCGCCAACGGCGCCGGGTCGCTGGGCGACCGCGAGTCGACCTTCGTCCTGGCCGACCAGTTCTTCCCCCTGGTGACCCTGCCGGTCAAGGTCGCCAAGGACGAGGGCGCCAAGAAGGTGACGGCCATCGCGATCGACCTGCCCATCACCAAAGGCCTCTTCCAGATCATCAGGCCTCAGCTCGAGCAGCAGGGCCTCGCGCTCGACGTCATCCTGATCCCGCCGGGCACCGCCGACATGACGCCGCAGATGCAGAGCATCATCAGCGGCGACCCCGGGATCGTGCACGTGGTCGGCAGCGACGCCTTCTGCATCAGCGCCTTCAACGGACTGCGCGCGGTCGGGTACGACGGGCCGCGCACGGCCATCGCGCACTGCGTCAGCGACGCGACCCGGGAAGCCGTACCCGGCGACTTCCTGGAAGGCATGACGATCACCGCGACCGCCCCGATCGGCTCGGACGACCCGGCGATCCGCCTCTTCAACGCCGTGGTGGAGACCTACGGCAAGGACATCGACGTCACCGAGGCCGGCGCCGCGGCCATGTACCTCACGGTCTCCGCCTTCCACTCCGCGCTCGAGGGGATCACGGGCGACATCACCCCGGCCACCGTCACGGCCAAGATCAAGGCAATGCCGGAGAAGGACCTGCCGGGCGCGACCGGACTGCGGTTCCGGTGCAACGGCAAGGCGTATCCGGCATCCCCGGCGGAATGCTCCCGAGGCGGTCTCCTGACGACCCTGGACGAGGAGGGCCGGCCCACCACGTACGAGGCGGTCGGAGTGACGCCGATCGAGGACTGAGACGACGGCCAGCCCGCTGTCACAGCCTCAACCGGGACGACGTCGGGAGATCGTCATGGATCATGTCGCCTCGCTCCTCCTCGGGCTCGGCAACGGAGGGGTGTTCGCGGCGTTGGCCGTGGCACTCGTGCTGACCTACCGCAGCTCGGGTGTCATCAACTTCGCGACCGGAGCGATCGCTTCCTACGTCGCCTACACGTACGCCTGGCTACGGGACGGCGAGCTGCTCGTGCTCGTGCCCGGCCTGCCGACGTCGGTCGGCCTCGGCAGGCCGCTGGGCTTCGCCGCGGCGGCGCCGATCGCCCTCGCGATCGGCGCGCTGCTCGGCGCGCTGCTCTACCTGCTGGTGTTCCGACAGCTGCGCGAGGCACCGCCGCTGGCCAGAGCGGTCGCCTCCCTGGGTGTTCTCCTCGTGATCCAGTCGCTGTTGGTGATCCGGGTCGGCGTGGCACCGGTGAGCGTCAAGACGATCTTCCCGGGAGAGCGCTGGCGGCTCGGCTCGTTGACCGTGCTCTCCGACCGCTTCTACCTCGCGTTGTCAGTGCTGGTGCTGACCCTCGCGCTGACCGCCGTCTACCGCTTCACCCGCTTCGGGCTGCTCACCCGGGCGACCGCCGAGTCGCAGACCGGCGCGTACGTGAGCGGCGTGAACCCCGACCGGGTGGCCCTGCTCAACTGGATGATCAGCAGCGCGGTCGCCGGCGCGGCCGGGATCCTCATCGCCCCGTTGACCCCGCTCGCGCCGGCCACCTACACCCTGTTCGTCGTTCCGGCGCTGGCCGCCACGGTCGTCGGTGGCTTCCAGCATCTGCTTCCGGCCGCCGCCGCCGGGCTTGCCATCGGCATGCTCCAGGCTGAGGCGATCGCGCTGGCCGCGGACCACTCCTGGCTGCCGCAGAGCGGGTCGGCGGAGCTGGTGCCGCTGGTGGTGATCCTGGTGGCGCTGCTGGCCACCGGACGGGGCCTGCCCGTGCGTGGCACTCTCGTCCGCCAGCCCCTCGGCCGGGCGCCCCGGCCACGTTCGCTGCTCCTGCCGACCGTCATCGGCACCCTGATCGGCGTCATCGCGCTGCTCGCCACCGACGGAACCTGGCGCAGCGCCGTCATCGGCACGTTCATCGCGGCCGTCATCGGCCTGTCCCTCGTCGTCGTCACCGGCTACGCCGGCCAGGTGTCGCTGGCCCAGCTCGCCCTCGCCGGCAGCGCCGCCTTCACCCTGTCCGGCCTCACCCGGAGCTGGCATGTGCCGTTCCCGTTCGCGCCGCTGCTGGCCGCCCTGGTCGCCACCGTCCTCGGTGTGCTCGTCGGGCTGCCCGCCCTGCGGCTGCGCGGCCTGACCCTCGGGGTCGTCACCCTCGCCCTCGCCCACGCCATCGAGGCCGTCTGGTTCCGCAACACCGACATCGTCAGCGCCAGCGGCGCCCTGGTGACCCAGCCCTCGCTGTTCGGCCTCGACCTGAGCATCGGCACCGGTCACGCGTTCCCCCGCATCCAGTTCGGTCTGCTCTGCCTGGCCGTGCTCGTCGCCACCGCGTGGGGCGTCGCCCGCCTGCGGAGAAGCGCGCTGGGGTCGGCCATGCTCGCCGTCCGCGCCAACGAGCGGTCCGCGGCCGGCATCGGCGTGAACGTCGTGCTCATCAAGGTCGTGAGCTTCGCGCTGGCGTCCTTCATCGCCGGTCTCGGCGGCAGCCTGCTCGCCTACCGGCAGAGCACGGTCACCTACGAATCGTTCACCGCGATCAGTGGCCTGACTCTGCTGTCGACGGCGTACCTCGCCGGAGTGACCTCGGTGTACGGCGGCATTCTCGCCGGTGTGACGGCCGGGACCGGCATCATCTTCATCGCCCTGGACCGGTGGGTCGACCTCGGGGACTGGTTCCCCGTCCTCTCCGGGCTCGGGGTGGTCGCCGTCGTCCTCGTCCACCCCGAGGGGGCGGCCAGCGCCGGCCACCACCTCGCCGACCGCCTGGCCCGCCTTCGCGGCGGACGGAGCCGGAGCGGCGGAAAGCCGGCACCGTCCGCGCCGGCACAGAGCGTGGCAGCGGGGGACGTGGCAGTACAGGACATGGCGGCGCAGCACGCTCCGACCGGGGGGAAGCCGGCGGCGGTCGCAATGGCGGACGCGACCTCGGAGACGGCAGCTGCCCCGGAAGCCGGCACCGCTGTGGACGCCGGCACCGCTGTGGACGCGGCGGCGGAAGGGGCGCCGGGTCTCGACGTCACCGGGCTCACCGTGCGCTACGGCGGCACGGTCGCGGTCTCGGACGTCTCGCTGGGGGTGCCAGCCGGGCGGATCGTCGGCCTGATCGGCCCAAACGGCGCGGGCAAGACCAGCGTGATCGACGCGGTCACCGGCTTCACCCGGGCTCAGGGCGAGGTGCGGTTCGGCGGGCAGCGCATCGACCAGCTGGCGCCGCACCAGCTCGTGCGGCGCGGCCTGGCCCGGACCTTCCAGTCCCTCGAGCTCTACGACGACCTCACCGTCGAGGAGAACGTCGGCGCCGCCTTGTTCGGCACCCGCGGCGAGGGGCTGCACCGTGCCCTGCACGCCGCGCTCGACCTCGTCGGCATCGGTGACCGGGCCGACCGGCCCGCCGGTGAGCTCAGCCAGGGTGAACGCCAGTTGGTCTCGATCGCCCGTGCCTGTGCCACCGGCCCCCGGATCCTCCTGCTCGACGAACCGGCCGCGGGACTCGACTCCACCGAGACCGCGTGGCTCGGCAGGCGCATCCAGGCGATCGGCCGGTCCGGCGTCGGGCTGCTGCTCGTCGACCACGACATCGCCCTCGTGCTCGGCGTCTGCGACTACATCTACGTGCTCGACTTCGGAACGGTCATCGCCGAAGGCACCCCGGCCGAGATCCGCGCCAGCCGGGCCGTCGCCGATGCCTACCTCGGCACCACCCACGACACCCCAGCGGTGATCTCGTGAGCTCGTCGTGAACCCCGTCCAGTTCGACGAGACGCCCGCGGAACTCGGCCGCGCGTCACGCTTCGCCGAGCACACCGACGAAATCCTGTGGGAGCTGGGTTGGTCGGACGACGAGATGATCCAGCTGAAGATCGACGGCGTGACGACCTGACCCGGGCCGCGGGAATGCCAGAGGTATGACCTACCCGATCAGCATCGGGTAAGCGGAAGCATCTCTCCGGAAAGACCCTCCCAGGAACCCGGACCGGTTCCTGGGCTGTTCCAGGGTGCGTCGGCCGACGCCGATGCCGGAGCCGTCCGCTATCGGGCTCCGCCCTGCGCGCGCTGTTTCCCGGCCCCACCGCCGGACAATGGCGCGCACCCCGCCCGGAACCAGACCGGAAGCCGGCCCGACTCCGATAACGCGACCGCTACCCGGCGGACTCGTCCACGGGCGCCTCACCCGCGCCCAGTATCCGGGCAGCCGCCGTCGCCGTGCTGATCGCCGAACGGCCACCGGCAGCGATCCGTCCGCCTCGGCTCGCCCGTTCAGACCATCGTCACCTGCGTCTTTCTTCGGATTCCGCTTGTGAGGCGGACCGGTGGTCCGTACGGTGGCTCCCTGCATACCGGACCGGCGGTCCGATTCGACGGGATCGGCCGGCCGGGAACTCGACCGTGCCGGCGGCGGGTGACCCGGGGACCTGTGGTCTCGCCACGAACCACACCGTCCCGGCCGGCGGCGGTACAGCACACCCAACGCGAGACGAGGGACATCAACATGCAGAAGTCGGGGATCCTGCTCGATAGGTTGACGCGCAGGCGGCAACCGGGACAGCCGGTAGGCGTGCGCTTAGCCGCGTTAGGAGCTTTAGGCGCCCTGGCCGGGAGCCTGTTCCTCGCCGGCTGCGGTGACAGTGACGACAACGGGGGCGGCGGGACGGCGGGCGACACCGGGACGACCACCGAGATCCTGGGCCCGGTGGCCCAGGCAAAGGGCGACCCGGTGAAGATCGGTATCGTCTCGGACGGGCAGGGCCCCGCCGCGGACCTGTCCTACGAGTTCACCACCGCCGAGGCCACCGTCAAGTACCTCAACGAGCACGGCTCCGGCATCGCGGGCCGGCCCATCGAACTCGTGCAGTGCGAGGCGCTGGCCGACCCGGGCAAGGCCACCGACTGCGCGAACCGGATGATCGAAGAGGACGTCACCGCCGTCGTCATGGGCTCCTCCGGGGCCGGGGAGCAGATCTGGGAGCCCCTGCACGCCGCGCACGTACCGTCGATGTCCTATACCGCCAACGGCGCCAAGTCGTTGGCTGACGGCGATTCGACCTTCGCCCTCAGTGACCAGTTCTTTCCCCTGGTCACCATGCCGATCACGGTGGCCAAGGACGAGGGCGCCAAGAAGGTGACGGTCATCGCGATCGACCTGCCCGTCACCACCGGTCTCTACCAGCTCACCAGGCCTCAGTTCGAGCAGCAGGGCATCGCGCTCGACGTCATCCTGGTCCCGCCGGGCACGGCCGACATGACGCCGCAGATGCAGAGCATCGTCGGCGGCGACCCCGGGATCGTGCAGGTGGTGGGCAGCGACGCCTTCTGCATCAGCGCCTTCAACGGACTGCGCGCGGTCGGGTACGACGGGCCGCTCGCGGCCATCGCGCACTGCATCACCGACGCGACCCGCGAAGCCGTGCCCGGCGACTTCCTGGAGGGCATGACGGTCACGGCGACCGCCCCGCTCGGCTCGGACGACCCAGCCGTCCGCCTCTTCGAAGCCGTGATGAAGACCTACGGCAAGGACATCGACACGACCGAGGCCGGCGCGGCCGGCATGTACCTCACGGTCTCCGCCCTCCACTCCGCCCTCGAGGGGATCACGGGCGACCTCACCCCGGCCACCGTCACGGCCAAGATCAAGGCAATGCCGGAGAAGGACCTGCCGGGCGCGACCGGACTGCGGTTCCGCTGCAACGGCAAGGCCTATCCGACCCTCCCGGCGGAATGCTCCCGAGGCGGTCTCATCACGACCCTGGACGAGAAGGGCCAGCCCACCACGTACGAGGCGGTCGGAGTGACGCCGATCGAGGACTGAGACGACGGCCAGCCCGCTGTCACAGCCTCAACCGGGATGACCGGCCTGCCGATGTCACTCGGCGTCGGCAGGCCGCCGGCCTGCACCCTCGGGACCACGGGTGTCCCAGCGCAGCTCGACCGTGAGCCGCCCGTCGTCGACGTCGACGATCGCCTGGACGGCTCCGGTCAGCGCGGGGGGCTCCGTCTGGCCCGGCCAGGCCGCCGAGACGAAGACGCTGCCGCCCTCGGCGTCACTCCACAGCGTGAGCAGCGCCCGGTTCTCCGGCAGCACGGCGAGCGTGCGGTCGAGCAGGTCGACCAGCCCGGCCCGCAGCTCCAGCGGAATGTTCGCCGGCTCCCCCGCGACCTGCACCTCGACGGTCATCCCGCGGCCCTCCGCGGCGGCGACGACCGCCTCGATGTCGGCGGCGAGCGTGGCCAGGGTGGAGCCCGCACCGTCCTGGACGAGCATGCGGCGGATCGCCCCCGCCTGCCGGGCACACTGCCGACGCCACCGGCGGTCCCGCGGGTCGGCTGTCCCGTCGGCGAGCGCGTCGAGGGTCGGCAACACGTCGTCGCGGATGGTGCCCAGCCACCGCGCCCGCTCCCGGCGGATCATCACGTCGGAGTCCCGGCCGGCGGCCGTCTCCGCCTCGGCGCGGGCGGCCCGCGCGGTGGTGTCGGCGGTCCGCCGCAGCAACGGTCCCATCATGGCCACGATCAGCTGAAGCCCGGTGATTCCGTACGCGAGCGAGAGCAGCCGCGAGACGGTGAGCGGATCCGTCACGCCGCGGACGACGACGGTCGCGACCACGGCGGCCACGACGACGGCCATCGCCGCGAGCGACTCCACCGCCCGCCGGGACGCCGTCACGAACGCGACCAGCAACCCCACCGCGATCAGCGGCCAGTTCACCACCCGCAGCAGGTCGCCGTCGTCGACGTTGGCGCTGGCCAGCACCGCCCCGATGGCCAGCGCCGTCACACCGGCCGCCTCCGGCCCCGACAGCGGACGGCGGCGGACCACCGACGCGACGGTGACCGTCGCGGCCGCGAGCACCAGCCAGACACCGACAGCCGTGGCCGCGGAGTGGACCCGTCCCAGCGTGACGAGCAGCGGCAGCAGCATCAGGACCTGCCAGGCGATGGCGAGGGCTGCGATCACCACGCGCAGGCCGGCGGCGTAGTCGTGCCGAAGGTCCGCCGCGGTCGTCTCACGCGTGGTCTCCGCACCGGCCCGGCTACCAGAGGCGCTGCCGGCGGCCGGGCCGCCGGCTGCCGGGCGCGGGTCCGCGTTCGCGCCGTGGTCCGGCCAGGTCAGCGTCACGGTGGTGCCGCGCCCGGGCGCGGAGTCGATCGTCGCCAGGCCGCCGGCGTCCCGGACCCGCGCGAGGACGGACTGACGCACCCCGAGCCGGTCGGGAGCGAATCTGCCCGGCTGGAAGCCGGCGCCCCGGTCGCTCACCCGGATCGTCAGCCGCCGTGGCGACCGCTCCAGGCACACCCACGCCTCGCCCGTCCCCGCGTGCCGCTCGACGTTGGCCAACGCCTCACCGGTGGCGCCGGCCAGCGCGGCCACGACCGCCGCCGACGGCCCGCCGGCCTCCTCACCGGCAGCGGGATACCCGTCAGCGGGATGCCCGTCGGCCGGCTGCCCGTCCTCGAGCGGCGCCGTTCCGGTCAGGTGCACGGTCAGGCCGCGTTCCCGGGCGCTGCTCACCACCGCGGCGAGAGCGGCGTCCAGGCCGATGGCCGGTGGGCCGTGATCGTGGGCGAGCAGGTGGCGCACCGCCGCGGCGCCGGCCGCGCACCGGCGCCGCGCCAGCGCGAGATCGTCCCCCCCGCCCCAGGCGATGCCCGTCAGGATGTTGAGGACAGTGTCGTGCAGCAGCCGTTGGCGCTCCCGCCGGTCACGGTCGAGCGCGAGCACGAGCACCCTGGCCCGGTGGCCGAGCATCGCCGAGGTGAGGCGGTCGTCCGCCCGTCTGGTCGACTCGCGCAGACGGCACACGGCGAGCGCGAACAGGACGGGCACGACCAGGGTGAAGGTGACCGCGGTGAACACCTGGGGCCGCCCGTCATGTCCGCCGACGACGACCGACACCACCAGAACGGTCTCGGCGGCGGCGAACGCGCGCGGCGGCAGCGCCCACGCCGCCGTCAGCCCGGCGTGGAAGACGGCGAGCATCACCCAGCTCCCGGTGTCACCGGCGGACGCCGGCGGCAGGCATACCGAGCTCAGCGCCGCGGGGGCGGCCGCAGCCACGACAGTGCCGGCAGCGAGCGGCACGCCCACACCGTGGCGCAGGCTGACGACCACGAAGAGGACACCCCACGCGGAGGCCGCCACGACGACCGCCACCGCAGCGGCCTCGTGCGCGTACCAGGAGTTCCACACCGCGAGGTAGACCGGTGTCAGGACGAGGCCGGCCGACCGCAGCGCCGCGAGCGCCCGGACGGTCGACCGCTCCAACGCCGCGCTGGCCCGGGATGACGCCGCGCCGGCCAGGTCGTCGCGGTACCCGGGACGGCCGGTCGCGAACGGAACCGATGGCCACGGTGCCGACATCGACGTGGCCGGGGTAGCCGCGAGAGCCACGGGCGAGGCCCGGTTGCCCGACGGCAGCGGGCGTTCGTGGCCCCCGCCCCCGTCTGACGTCCCCATGACGCCACCCTGCCACGAAGCTCACCGGGCATCCCAGCGACCACCGAGTGGCCGAACGTCCCTGGGTATCGGCGCACCGGATGATGCCGCCGTGGAATCATCGCCGGGTGGCCACGCCGTCGCTCGTCCTGTGGGACATCGACCGGACTCTGCTCACCGTCGGCCCGCTCGGCCGGGAGATCCACGCCGCCGCCTTCGAGGCTGTTGTCGGCCGTCCGCTCGGCGAACGGGCGAACACGACCGGCCGCACCGAGCGCGCGATCCTCCGCGACACTCTGCGGCTCAACGGCGTCGCCGTGGACGAGGCGGTTCTCAGCGCCCTCTACACGGCGATGGGGCTGGCCGCGGAGCGGCTCGAGGCACGCATGCGACAGATCGGCGAGCCGATGCCCGGCGCTCGGGCGGCCGTCGCGAGCCTCGCCGACCACGCGGGCCTGCCGAGCGGGACCGTCGTGCAGTCAGTGGTGACCGGCAACCTCCGTTCCGTAGCGGCGGCGAAGCTCCGCGCCCTCGGCCTGACGGAGCACCTCGACCTCACCATCGGCGGCTACGGGGATGACGACGGCGACCGGGCCGTGCTTGTCCGGCAGGCGGTCAAACGGGCCGAAACCGCCTACGACCTCACCTTCGAGCCGGCCCGCACCGTCGTCATCGGCGACACCCCGCACGACGTGAAGGGCGCCCGCGACGCCGGCGTCCGGGCCGTCGGCGTCGCCACCGGTGCCACCACCGCCGCCGGTCTGGCCGCCGTCGGCGCCGACGCCGTCCTGGCCGACCTGACCGACCTCGACGCCCTGTACAGCGCCGTCCTCGGCGTCGGCCCGGCGGAACGCCGCGCATGACCGTCGACGTCCACACCGTTGGTGTCCAGGTAGCGGCCGGTCTCAACGGGGTCCCGAGGTCCGTGCTTACGGCCTCGGGCCGGGTCGCACCCGGCTGTCAACTCCGTATCGTCTGGCCCCGGTAAGCTGGGTCAACCGCAAAAACTGGTCCACCGAGCGGTGTCGAGCCATAGCGGGCCGTCGAGGCATAACAGCGGGTGCACCACCCTGCACATCAGGTCCATGTCGGCTACCGGAAGCGGCCGAGGGAGAGAAGGTCGATCATGGTGGCCGAGCCGAGAAAAACACGGAATCGCGACCGAGCGACGCTGCGCGAAAAGCCCCAGCGCATTGCCGACGAGCTTCGACAGCTCATCGTCCAGGGCGATCTTTCGGAGGGAGAATCGCTCGGCCACGAGCCGGACCTGGTGGAACGCTTCGGGGTCTCCCGCCCATCCCTGCGCGAAGCACTGCGCATACTCGAGACCGAGGGGCTGATCTCGGTCAAACGCGGTGTCCTCGGCGGAATCGTCGCCCATCGGCCCGACCAGCGGATGACGGCGCGCACCGCGGCCCTCGTGCTCCAGGCCCGCAACGTGCCGCTCGCGGACGTCCACGCTGCCCGTAGCCTGCTCGAACCGGTCGCCGCACGGCTTGTCGCCACGTCCCGGGGTCGTCTCGCGGCGGCCAACGAACTACGGCGACTCACCGCCGAGCAGCTCGAGGTGATCGACGACCCCGAGGCGTTCGGGAACGCCAACTCGCGTTTTCACGCCCGACTCGTCGAACTGGCCGGAAACCAGACCCTGGGCATTGTCGCGGAAATGCTCAACGAAATTGTCGGCCGAGCCGTCGCCGCGGTCAGCCAACCCGAGGACGGAAAAGACACCACGGACACCCGGCTACGTGGGCTGCGTTCCCAGGCCCGACTGGCAGCCCTAATCGAGGCGGGCGACGCCGCCGGCGCGGAAGAACACTGGAAAGAACACATGACGACGGTGGGAAAGGTGCTGCTTGCCCAGGGCGCAAAATCAGTCATCGACCTGATGCAACATCAGTACTGATATTCGTCCGCACGCAGCGGCTGGTTACCGGCCCAGCGGACCTTCATCTTGTCCAGCAGCATCAGGATCGGCAGGCCGGACTCGCTGAACGCATGACCGTGACCGTGGTCTCCCCCGCCGCCCGGCCACTGCCGTCGCCGAGATCGACACCTCGTGGGCGCGGCGTCTGTCAGCCGGACGGGTGCCGGCTCCGGGGCAGGCGGCAGGCCTGCGCAGCGATGATGTTGCGCTGGATCTCGCTGGTGCCCGCGTAGATCGCCGTGCCGAGCGAGAACCGCAGGGCGTGCTCGATGCGGCCGTCGGCGAGCGCCGTGGGATCGAGCCGGCTACGCAGGGCGTCCGGCCCGACCAGCTCGGTCAGGTCCTCGGCGGCGTCAACCAGGGATTCGGTGCTGAACAGCTTCGACATGGGGCCCTCGGCCACCGGGACCTGCCCGGTGGCGCTCATCCAGGTGGTGCGCAGCTCCAGCAGCCGGGCGACCTCGAGCGCGGTCGCCCAGCGACCGAGCCGTGCCTGCACATCGGGCTCGTCCAGCCGCCCGCTGGCGCGTGCCCACTCCTCCACCGCCCCGAGCAGGCGGTCCAGGTGCGGGCTGAACGCGGCGGAGTGCTCGTCCTGGAGCGCGAGCATCAGCGCCCGCCACCCGCCGTCGACCTGGCCGATACGCCAGCGGTCCTCGACCGCCACCCCGCCGAGGAACACGATGTTCGTCCGCTCCCCGGAGAGGGTGTACACGGCCTGTACACCGATGCCGGGCTGGTCGAGCCGCACCAGGAACAAGGTGAGGCCGGCGTGCCTCGGGCCGTCGGGACGGGTGCGGGTGAGCAGGAAGATGTAGTCGGTGACGTGGCCGTTGGTCGTGAACATCTTCTGGCCGTCCACGATCCAGCGGTCGCCGTCGCGGCGGGCCCGGGTACGCACACCGGCGACGTCGGAGCCCGCCTCGGGTTCGGTCATGCCCAGCGCGATGGTGAGCTCACCGCGCAGGAACCGCGGGAGGATCTCGGCCCTGAGCTCCGCCGAGCCGACCACCCGGATGACGTTGGCGACCATCTCCGTGGTGGCGACGGCGTAGATCGGCGCCTCCGCCCTCGTCAGCTCCTCCTCGAGGACGTGAACCTCGTAGGGGTTCAGCCGCCGGTGGCCGTCGTCACGCTCCCAGCCCGGACCGACCCAGCCGCGCTCGGCCAGCCGCCGGGCGAAGGTCGCGTCGTGTGACACGCCGCTGCGGTACACCCGCTCGTCGAGTTCGGGCGTCAGCTCCCGCGCGAGGAACTCCTGTACCTCGGTACGGAACGCCGACACGGATTCGTCCAGTTCGAAATCCACGCGCTCAGACCTCCGTGTCGCCGCCGTACCGGGCCCGGGCCGCCCGCCGATAGGCGTCCCGCGGCTCGCCCCACACACGCGCCCAGCCCCTCGCCCGCCGGTAGTACAGCTGGAGGTCGTACTCGAACATGAAGCCGTAGCCGCCGTGAAAGTGGACGGCGTCGTAGGTCACCTGCCGGGCGGTCTCCGCCGCGAAGGCGAAGGCCATCGCGGCCAGCTCGCGGGCGCGAGGCGATCCCCGCCCCGGCTCCGCGGCCGCCCTGACCGCCAGCAACCGGGCGCCGTCCAGGGCCGTCGCGCCGTTCGCCAACGGATGCGACACCGCCTGGTTGGCACCGATCGGCATGTCCCACGCCCGCCGCTCCCGCGCGTACTCGCAGGTGGCCCGGTGCGCCGCCGCGGCCGCCCCGACGAGCCCGCCGGCGGTCAGCACCAGCCAGTCGTCGAGCGCGGCCTCGAAGGCGGCAACCGCCGCCGGGCCGCGCGCGAGCTCGACCGCATCGGCGTCCAGGGTGACGTCCGCGAGCGGGGCGGAGGCGAGGTTGGCGACGGCGCGGCGCGTCCCGTCGCGCAGCGGCACGAGCAGCAGCCGCTCGCCGTCGAGGACGATGGTGTCGTCGGCGACCGCCGCCGCCGGCACGAGTGACGCCGTGCCGCCGTGCGCCGGGCGCACAGCCAGCGTCACCAGTCGCTCCTCGCGCAGGGCGGTCGTCAGCGCGGTACGCGCCGCGTCGGTGTCGACGTCGCTGGCGTCGGCGTCGGCCTGGCCGGCGCCGGCCAGAACAGCGAGCAGCGAGGCCGCGGCCTGCGTCTCGACGACGGGCGCCGGCGCGACCGCGGCTCCGACCTGCTCGGCCACCAGGACGAGGTCGAGAAGCGCCGCTCCCCAGCCACCGTGCTCCTCCGGGACGGCCATCTCGACCACTCCGACGTCGCGCAGCACCGCCCAGAGCACCGGATCGAAGCCCACCGGCTCGGCGGCCCGCACCCGTTCCGGCGGGGCATGCTTCGCGAGCAGCTCGGCGAACGAGGCGACGAGCGCCCGCTGTTCCGCACTGAGCTTCAGGTCCATGGCTTCAGGTCCATGGCAGCACGATCCGCACAGTCAGAGGCTACCAAAACATATACATTTTTTCCAGGCGGTGCGATCCCGACTCGGCGACGGAGCGGGCCGGCCGCCACAGAAACCTGGTGGGCGGACGCCGTCCACCCAACCCTCTGCCACCACATATATATAGATCTATTGGCTTCGATGCGGTAACGTCGGCCGCCAGTCCACGACGTCAGCTTCCCTGGAGGACTGATGCCCGAGCACCGCATGCTGATCGACGGCAGCCTCGTCGAGGCCACGAGCGGCCGCGTCTTCGACAACGTCAACCCGGCCACCGAGGAGGTGCTCGGCACCACGGCCGACGGTTCCCCCGCCGACATGGCGCGGGCCGTCGCCGCGGCCCGCGCCGCGTTCGACCAGACCGCGTGGTCCCGTGACCACGCCGGCCGCCACGCCGCTCTGCTGCAACTGCAGGCGGCCCTTGAGCGCGAGGCCGAGGACCTGCGCGCCGAGCTCGTCGCCGAGGTCGGATGCCCCGTGATCACGACCTACGGGCCGCAGCTCGACGCCCCGCTGCGTGAGGCGCTGCGCTGGCCGGCGGAGATGATCGAGTCGTTCCCCTGGTCGCGCACGCTCCCCCCGAAGGACGCCTTCGGGTTCGGGTTCCCGTCCGTCCGCGAGGTCTGGAAGGAGCCCCTCGGCGTGGTCGGCGTGATCGTGCCGTGGAACTTCCCGTTCGAGATCGCGCTCAACAAGCTCGGGCCCGTCCTCGCCATGGGTAACACCTGCGTACTCAAGCCGGCGCCGGACACCCCCTGGAACGCCACCCGCATCGGCCGGCTGATCGCCGAGCACACCGACATCCCACCGGGCGTCGTGAACATCGTTCCGTCCTCCGACCACCTCGTCGGCGAGGTCCTGTCCACCTCCCCTCTCGTCGACATGGTCGCCTTCACCGGTTCGACGGCGACCGGGCGCCGCGTCATGGCCGCGGCCGCCGGCACGGTGAAGCCCACCTTCCTCGAGCTGGGCGGCAAGTCGGTCAATCTCGTCCTCGCCGACGCCGACCTCGCCAAGGCCGTACCGCCCGCCGCGATGGTCTGCATGCACGGCGGTCAGGGCTGCGCGATGCCGACCCGGCTGCTGGTCCCGAACTCGCGCTACGACGAGGCGGTCGAACTGGCCCGGGCGGCGTTCGAGGACGTCCGGTACGGCGACCCGACCGATCCGTCCGTGCTGCAGGGTCCGCAGGTCTCGAAGCGGCAGCAGGAGCGGGTCCTGGGCTACATCGAGAAGGGCCGCCGGGAGGGTGCGCGCGTCGTGGTGGGCGGCGGCGTGCCGTCGGACCTCACCCGCGGGTACTTCGTGGAGCCGACGCTGTTCGCCGACGTCGAGCCCGGGATGACGATCGCGCAGGAGGAAATCTTCGGGCCGGTCCTCGTGGTGATCGGCTTCGAGGACGACGAGGACGCGATCCGCATCGCCAACGACTCCCCGTACGGGCTGTCCGGGGTGATCACGTCGGGTGACCTGGACCGGGCCAAGGCGGTGGCACGCCGGATCCGCACCGGGACGCTCGGCATCAACGGCGGCCTGTGGTACGGCGCCGACGCCCCGTTCGGCGGCTACAAACAGTCCGGTGTCGGACGTCAGTGCGGCATCGAGGGCCTGGAGATCTTCACCGAGACCAAGACGGTGGCGTGGCCCGCCTGACCAACCTCGCCACCGGTCGCCCGGGCGGCGACTCGGCCAGGGCACCGGGGTGACCGCGCTGCCCGAGCGACCGCGCCGTCAGAGCGACGCGGAGCCGAGGAGCTCGATCGCGTTGTCCCGCATGATCCTGCGCACCTCGGCCCCGCTGAAGCCGTCGAGCTCCTTGAGGAAGTCCAGGGGCTGCTCGAGCCCCTCGCCGTGCGGCCAGTCGGAGCCGAACAGCACGCGCTCGACCCCGATGAGCTCGGCCAGCGCCGGCAGGTCCTCCTCGTAGTACGGGGTCACCCAGACACTGCGGCGGATCGCCTCGAGGGGCTCCTCCGGGAAGTCCCACGGCGTCTGGTTCGCCTGCTTCCGCAACCGCCTGACCAGCAGCGACACCCAGTCAGAGCCGTTCTCGATACTCGCGACGCGCAGGGTCGGATGGCGGTGGAGGACCCCGTCGACGACCAGGGAGGCGACGGTGTCGTGGATGGCCCGGTCGGAGACGAGGATCTTGCTCAGCGTGTTGACCCTGCCGTAGCCCTCGAAGTTGGCGGACCCTCCCCACATGGCGGTGAAGGCGTTGTAGCCGCTGTCCCCGAGATGGAAGGCCACCGGGATCGAGGCCTCCGCCAGCCTGGCCCAGACCGGGTCGTGCGCGCGGTCACCCAGCGACCGCGACGTGCCGTGCCGGCCCGGCACCGGCGCGGGCCGGATGTGCACGATGCGGGCGCCACGTTCGACGAGGCTGTCAAGCTCGGCCAGCGCCGCCTCCGGATCGGCCAGCGAAAGCATGGGCGCCGACACGAGACGGCCGCGGTGGACGAAGCCCCAGTCCTCCTCGAGCCACCGGTTGAACGCCGACAGGCTCGCCATCGTCGCGTCCACGTCGTGCTTCAGCGCCTCCTCGACGCCGCAGCCCAGGGTCGGGAACAGCAGGACGGCGTCGAGGCCCTGGCTCTCCGCCACCGCGACGCGCTCATCACGGCCCTGGTACTCCACCTTGAGCGGCTCGACCCGCATCAGCGTTCTCGGGTCGACCCCCTCGGGCACCTGGCCACGGAACAGCGGGTCGAGGCAGCCGGGCACGACGATCGGGTTGAACGTCGGGTTCGGGATGAACCGATTGACCCGCCCACTGATGAGGATGTGCGTCCGCCTACCTTCGGTGACGACCCGGACGCCCCGGGCCTTGAACCGGGGGTCGAGGTGCCGGGTGAACGCGTCGATCGACTCGTAGTAGTGGTTGTCGGCGTCGATCGCTCCGAAGTCGAGCTCCATCGCGCGTCCTCTCCGTTTCGGCCCCCGCGGACTCCTCGGTCACCCAGAGTCTAGGCGATAACATCTAGACTTTTCCAGTCGCCTGGGGGACGTCCGGTCCGCTGCGGCCGGCGCGCGACGATCGCCCGATCACCGCCGGAAACCCGCCGGCCCCGTGAGACCGGACGACGTCCGACCCCGTCTCACCCAGCCCGGCACGAGCCGGTCCGAGCGGTCCGTCCGCGGCATTGCACTCCCATTAACATCTAGATATCTTGCGTACCCGCGGCCACGACGGGACCAGGAGGCGACCGTGCTTCGAGTGATCCAGTGGGGCACCGGGAACGTCGGCCGGCACGCCGTCGCGGCCCTCTGCCGGCATCCCGAGCTCAAGCTGGTGGGCGCGCTGGTCTACAGCGACGCGAAGGCCGGCCGGGACGTCGGCGAGATCTGCGGCGTCGGCGACCTCGGGGTGCCGGCGACCCGGGACCGGGACGAGATCGTCGCCCTCGACGCCGACTGCGTCCTGTACATGGCACAGGGCGAGATGAACCCGGCCGGAGCCCTCGACGACATCTGCCGGCTGCTCGCGGCGGGCAAGAACGTGGTGTCGACGGCGGTGACGGCGCACATCTACCCGCGCAGCGCGGGCCGCCGCGTCGTCGAACGGCTCGAGGCCGCCTGCGCCGAGGGCGGGACGTCCTTCCACGGCACCGGCATCGAACCCGGCTGGGCAGCCGAGGTGCTGCCCCTCACCATGTCCCCGCTGTTCCGGCGGATCGACTCCCTGCTCGTCCAGGAGCTGCTCGACTACTCCACCTACGACAGCGCCGACATGCTCTTCGACATTATGGGCTTCGGGCGGGCACCCGGCGCCGCCGTACCGATGTCCGACCCGGTGCTGGCCGGAGGCGTCTTCCGGGCACCGATCATGATGGTCGCCGACGGCCTCGGGGCCACTATCGACGACCTCGTCTACGACCGGGCGGTGGCCGTCACCGACACGGCGTTCGACATCAGTGCCGGTCGCATCGAGGCCGGAACCGTCTCGGCGCAGCGGTTCTCCTGCACCGCCGTCATCGGGGGCCGCCGGGCGCTGACCGTCGAGCACGTCACCCGCGTCGGACACGGGCAGGCACCGGACTGGCCCACCGGCCGGGGCTGGCGGGTCACCGTCGAGGGCCAGCCGTCGATGGTGCTCGAGTCCAGGATCGCCGTCCACGGCGAGGACGAGAACGACCAGGGCTGTCTCGGCACGGCGATGCACGCCGTGCACGCGATCGGGCCGGTCTGCCGGGCGGAGCCCGGGATACGCACCTTCCTCGACCTCCCGATCATCAACGGCCGGCATGTGTTCGGGGCGGGCCTCGCCGCGGGCGGCCCACCGCGATGAGCAGCCCCGCCAGGACGAACGAAGGCCGGGAGCCGGCCCGGTAGGTGGAGTCAACCGAAGGGCAGGACGACCGTCCTGGTCTCGGTGTAGGCCTCGACGCCCTCGGGGCCCATCTCCCGGCCGATCCCGGACTGCTTGAACCCGCCGAACGGGCTGCGCGGCTCGACGATCGCGATCGAGTTGACCGCGCAGGTGCCGGTCCGGATCCGGCTGGCCAGCGCGACGCCGCGGGCGGTGTCGGCGGTCCACACCGAGCCCGACAGACCGTACTCGGAGTCGTTGGCGATCGCCGCCGCCTCGTCCTCGCCCTCGTACCTGATCACCGTCACCACCGGCCCGAAGATCTCCTCCCGGGCGATCCGGCTGGCGTTGTCGACGTCGGCGAACAGCGTCGGCTCGACGTAGAAGCCGGGGTCGAGGCCGGCGGGGCGGCCGCCGCCGACCACCAGCCGGGCGTCACCGGCCCGGCCGTCGGCGATGTAGCCCTCGACCCGGTCCCGCTGGCGGGCGGAGACGACCGGGCCGACGTCGGTACCGGGGTCGCGCGGGTCACCGACGACCAGCGTGCGCACGTGGTCGGCGAGCGCGTCGACGACCTCGTCGTAGCGCGCGGCCGGCGCCAGCACGCGGCTCTGCGCGGCGCAGACCTGACCGTTGTTCTGCAGCGCCGAGTCGAGGAGCTGCGGGACGACGGTCGCCAGGTCGGCGTCGTCGAGAATGATGCCGGCCGACTTGCCGCCGAGCTCCAGCGTGCACCGCTTCACGAGCTCCCCGCAGGTGGCCCCGACCGTCCGGCCGGCCGCGCTGCTCCCCGTGAACGACACCTTGTCGACACCCGGGTGGGCTACCAGGTACCGACCGAGGTCGGCACCGCCGGGCAGCACGCTCACCACACCCGCCGGGATGCCGGCGTCGAGGAGCACCTCGGCGAGCAGGAACGAGCTCAGCGGCGCCTCCGGGGCCGGCTTCAGGATGATCGGGGCGCCGGCCGCCAGCGCCGCGCCGAGCTTCATGCACGAGATGAAGATCGGTACGTTCCACGGCACGATCCCGGCCGCCACCCCGACCGGCACCTTCTGCACCAGGCAGGGCCCCATCACGCCGGCCCGCTCCTCGGTGAAGGCGAACCGCTCGGCGACGTCCGCGAAGCCGTCCAGGATGAGCGCGGGGCTGATGGCCTGGCCGAAGATCGAGAACTTCGCCGGCGCGCCCATCTCGTCGGTGACCAGCCCGGCCAGCTCCTCGGCCCGGGCCTGCAGCCCGCCGGACACCTTGCGGATCAGGCCGGCGCGTTCGCCGCCGGTGGTCGCCGCCCAGTCGCCATCCGCCAGGACGGCCCGTGCCGCGGTGACGGCCGCGTCGGCGTCAGCCTGGCCGGCCTCCGGGACGGTGGCCACGAGGCGCTGGTCGTGCGGCGAGCGGACCTCGATCAGGCCGGGCGAGGCGGGCTCGCGCCAGCGGCCGCCGACGAGCAGCCGGTCGCGTTCGATCACAGTGGTCACGCGGTAACCTCCGGGGGTAACAGGCGCCGCGCGACCTTGCCGGTCAGCAGGCGCGGCAGCTCGGCCAGGAACACGACCGAGCGGGGACACTTGTAGTGGGCGACGCGGTCCCGGGCGAACGCGATGAGCTCCGCCTCGAGCACAGCGGTGTCGGCGGGGGGCTCCGCCGGCTGGACGACCGCGCGCACCGACTCGCCCATCTCGGCGTCCGGCACGCCGATCACGACGACATCCGTGACGGCGGGGTGGAGGATCAGCACGTCCTCGACCTCGCATGGGTAGATGTTCACGCCACCCGAGATGATCATGTTCGACACCCGGTCGGTGAGGTAGAGGTAGCCGTCCTCGTCCACCCAGCCGACCTCGCCGAAGGTGCCCCACCCGCGTTCGTCGAACGCGCCGGCCGTCCGCTCCGGGTCACCGTGGTACGCGAACGGCCGAGCCACCTCGAAGTACACCCGGCCCTCGGTGCGCGGCGGCACCTCGTTGCCGTCCCCGTCGACGATGTGCACCGGGGCCAGCAGCGACCTGCCGACCGAGCCCGGGTGGGCGAGCCACTCCTCGGGACCGATGGCGCAGAACCCGACTCCCTCGCTGCCGGAGTAGTACTCGTACACGACCGGCCCGAGCCAGTCCAGGACGGCCCGCTTGACCTCGGGCGGGCAGGGCGCCGCGGCGTGCACGAGCGTCCGCAGGCTGGACAGGTCGAACCGGGCCCGGTCCGCCGCGGGCAGCTTCAGCAGCCGGACGAGGTGCGTCGGTACCACCTGGCTCAAGGTCACCCGGTGCCGCTCGACGAGCCGGAGGAACTCGATCGCGTCGAACCGCTCGGTGGCGATGACCGTGCCGCCGATCCGGTGGACCGCGGTCGCCCAGGCCAGCGGCGCGGCATGGTAGAGCGGCGCCGGGCTCAGGTAACGCGTCGACTCGTCGGCGCCGTACAGGAACCTGACCATCCCGGTGAACTGGTCGCCCGCGCCGACCGGGCCACCGACACTCGCCGGTGTGATCCCCTTGGGCCGGCCGGTGGTGCCCGACGAGTAGAACATCCAGTTGCCCTCGCACTCGTCGTCGACCGGCGACGCCGGTTGGGCGCCGGTGACCTCCTCGTACGAGTCGAACCCTTCGACCGGCCCGCCGACGGCGAGCCGCACCTTCAGCGCCGGGGCGTCGATCCCGGCGGCCACGTCGGCCCGGGGCGCGGACACGACCAGCGCGGCGGCACCGCAGTCGGAGACGATGTACCCGGCCTCGGCGGCCGACAGATGCCAGTTGATCGGAGTCACCAGGAGGCCGGCGCGCAGTGCCGCCCAGACCACCTCGAAGTACTCCGTCCGGTTCTCCATCAGTACGGCGAGGTGGCTGCCGACGCCGAGCCCGGACGACCTCAGCGCCTGCGCCACCTGGTTGGATCGCCGCTCCAGCTCCCCGTACGACAACACCCGATCGCCGATGATCACAGCTGGCCGGTCCGGCGCGGACGCCGCGAACCGCTTCGGATGCTCGATGTCCATGCACACTCCTCCGGTGCGGACTCCCTCAGCGCGGACCGCCTCGGTCCGGGCCACCTCGGTGCGGACTCGCCCGCGCCGCTGCCGTCGACGGATCAGGCCTGCCCGGACGGGAGCAGGACCGGCTTGACGACCTTGCCCGACCGCGAGGCCTCCTCCGCGGTGTTGATCGCCTCGAGCGGGTAGGTCTCGATCAGTCGGTCGAACGGGAAGCGGCCCGCCCGCCACAGTTCGATGAGCCGCGGGATCACGATCTGCGGGTCGGCGCCGCCCTCGAGGATGCTCGACACCGTTTTGCCGAGGAGCGCCACCGGGCCGAAGGTGATCGGCTCGGTCTGGATGCCCACCAGCCCGCAGTGCCCGCCCATCCGCAGCGCGCCGACGGCGGTCGCGATGACCGCGACGTTTCCGGTGGTGTCGAAGCCGAACCGGGCCCCGCCCCCGGTCAGTTCCTGGATCCGGGGGATGAGATCCGTGCCGGCGCCGTCCAGCACGTGGGTGGCACCGAGCTCGGTGGCGAGCTCCAGCCGGTGCCGGTGGAGGTCGACCGCGATGATCGGGCCCGCGCCGGCCACCCGCGCCGCCATGATCGCCGCGAGGCCCACCGCGCCGGCGCCGAACACGGCGATGCTGTCCCCCTCCCCCACGTTCAGGTCGACGAGCACGGAACCGGCGCCGGTGAGGATGCCGCAGCCCAGCGGGCCCAGCTTCGCCAGCGGCAGGTCCCGGTCCACCACGACGACGCCGCGCTCCGCGGCGACGCAGTGGGTCGCGAACGAGGACTGGCCGAACCAGCGCGAGGCGATCTCGCCCCCGTCGGCGTCGCGGACACCGGTGGTGCCGTCGAGGCGGCGGCCGAAGAAATTGCGGAACAGGAACAGATCGCAGTAGGGCGGGGCGCCCCGGCGGCAGCTCGGGCACTCGCCGCAGGAGTCGAACGAAAGCACCACGTGGTCACCGACCGACACCCGCGCCACGCCCTCGCCGACAGCCTCGACCACGCCGGCGCCCTCGTGCCCGGTGATGATCGGCGGCGGCGCCGGCGCCCCGTCCTGGCGCGGCACGACGTCGGTATGGCACATGCCGGCGCTCACCGCGGACCAGCACGTCGCCGGGTCCGGGCGGATCGAGCTCGACCTCCTCGAGCACGTAGGGCCCGTCCGCCTGCCGGAGCACCGCCGCAGTCGCCTTCATCCCGCGCTCTCCCAGTTCCAGTCGTCCGCTCGTCGGCCTGCCGGCGCGTCTCCGGCACGCGGGCCGTTCACCCGGAACCCTAAGTCATAGATCTAGATGTTTCAATATCACCAGAAGTAGGAAGATGCGGCGGCCGCCGGCGCGGACGCACCACCGGACGCTCCCGGCCTGGCCGCACCCACAGCCCGTCCGGCCGCCGGGGACGCCCGCGGCGCGACGGGGAGACCGCCGCACCAGGCGGCCCGCGGTGGCCCGCGCCCGCGACATCCCGGTCCGGATTACATGTAGACCTTTTACCGCCTGCGGGCGTAGGCTGCGCCCACTGGACACCCAGCGGCCCCACCGCCCGTCAGCCCCGCGGTGCAGCACCGCCACGGCGACGGCGCCGACCTCGGGCACCGCCCCAGGAGGACGATGTTCACCCAGACCGCGGACCAGGATCTGCTCGGGAACACGACGGCGCAGTACCTGGAGGCGAGATACCCCCCGTCCCGCGTGCGCGAGCTGGCGCGGCAGGACGAGACATTCGACGGCACCCTGTGGAAGCAGGGCGCCGAGTTCGGCTGGACGACGCCGCTGGTCCCGGAGCACGCCGGCGGTGGTTCCGTCAGCGGGAACGGGCTGGCCGACCTGCTGGCGGTCACCTTCCAGTTCGGCCGGCACGCCGCGCCGGGGCCACTGATCGGGACGAACGTCGTCGCGGCGGCGCTGGGCCGGTGGGGCTCGGCGGAGCTGCACGCCGGCCCGCTGGCGGAGCTGCTCGACGGAGGCGCCACCGCCGCCTGGGGGCACTCGCCGCGGACCGGAGGGCGCGCGGGCGCGCAGGTTCGGTCCGCCCGCTCGGGCGACCGGGTCGTCCTGGACGGCACGGTCCCCTGCATCGAGCGGGGAGGTCCGAACGGCTACCTCCTCGTCGCCGCCACCGGTCCGGACAGCGCCACCGGCGACGGCGCGCGGTCGCACTTCCTCGTCCCGCTCGGCGCTCCCGGCGTGGAGACGACCCCGCTCGACAGCATCGACCTGACCCGCCGCTACCAGGCGGTGACGCTGCGGGCGGTGGCCGTGCCGGTGACCGCCCGGGTCGGCGAGCCGGGCACCGCCGACGCCCACGACGCCGCGCTGCTCGACATCAGCGCCGTGCTGCAGGCCGGTGAGATCGTCGGGGCGACGCACCGCGCGTTCGAGCTGACCCTGCGATGGACCAACGACCGCTACTCCTTCGGCCGGCCGCTGGGGTCGTACCAGGAGATCAAGCACCGGATGGCCGACCTGCGCACCCAGCTGGAGGCGAGCGCGGCGGTCACCGAGAAGGCGGCGCGCCTGGTCGGCACCGGCCGTGCCGACGCCCGCACGTGGGCCAGCACGGCCAAGGCCTACGTCGGGCGGGTCGGCCCCGAGGCGATCCAGGACTGCGTCCAGCTGCACGGCGGGATCGGCGTCACCTACGAACACGACCTGCACCTTTACCTGCGCCGAGCTCTGGTCGACGCTCAGCTGTTCGGCACGCCGACCTACTTCACCGAACGGCTCGTGCGCCTCGTCGAGGCCGCCGTGGCAGACGGAGGACGAGCGTAATGATCACAGTCGAGGAGTTCACCGCGCGCGCCCGAAGCTGGCTCGCCGAGAACATGCCACCCGCCGATCCGGACACCACCGAATTCTTCCTGACGGCGACCCAGCGCCCCGAGGCCGAGGAGCTGGCCCGCGTCGCCACCTGCCGCGAGTTGCAGCGCCGGCTGTTCGACGGCGGGTTCGCCGGCATCTGCGTGCCGGCGGAGTACGGCGGGCAGGGGCTGACACCGATGCACCAGGCCGCCTTCAACCGGGAGATCCGCGGCTACGACTACCCGGCGGAGATCCAGGCGTCGACGTTCATCCCGTGCATGGCCGTGTTGCTGGAGTTCGGCACCCACGAACAGAAGCTGCGCCACATCCCGGCGATGCTGCGCGGCGAGGAGATCTGGGTCCAGCTCCTGTCGGAGCCGGGGGGCGGGTCCGACGCCGCCGGCGCGGTCACCACCGCGACCCGCGACGGCGACCGGTGGATCCTCAACGGATCGAAGATCTGGACCACCTCCGCCTGGTACGGCGACTGGGCGCTGTGCCTGGCCCGCACGAACTGGGACGTCGGGAAACACATCGGGCTGACCGTGTTCAGCCTGCCGGTCAGCGCCCCGGGCGTCGACACCCACCGGATCGAGCTGGTCAACGGCTCGAAGGAGTTCTGCCAGGAGTACCTGACCGACGTCGTCGTACCCGACCACGACCGCGTCGGCGACGTCGACGCCGGCTGGGGCGTCGTCACCCGCTGGCTCCACCACGAGCGGACCATCTCCGGGGGCTCGCCCTACGTCACCGGCAGCGGCAACCGCCCGAACGACGGCCCCTACGAGCCCCGGATGATGCTCGAGACCGCCCGGCGCCTCGGCACGATCGACGACAGCCGCACCCGGGACCTCATCGGCGAGGGGCAGACACTCGCCCTCGTCACCAGGGCCCTCGTCGAGTCGGTCACCCGCAAGATGGCCACCGGCGCCCTGCCGCACCACGCCGCCGCCATGTGCCGGTTGTTCAGCGGCACCGCGACCAGCCGCCGCGCGGCGATAGCGACGGAGCTGTGCGGTGACACCGGGGTGGTCTGGGCACCACACGACGAGACCTCCGCCCAGGTCGCGCGCGGCTACCTGGCCCGCCAGGCGGCCTGTATCGGCGGCGGCACGACCGAGATGGCCCGCAATGTGATCAGCGAACGGCTGCTCGGCATGCCCCGCGAGCACCGCGCCGACACCGGCCCCTTCCGGGACGTCCCGCGCGGGCCACAGGCGAGCGGCGGACGGAGCAGTACCTGATCCAGCTGTGGCCTGCCTGCGTCCTCCACGAGTTCACCTGGGGGTGCCGCAACCGAGAGACCGGTTCGTCGAGGGCCACGTCCCCGTGGCGGGCAACGGTCCCGACACCGACTCCTGGAGCCACATCGAGAAGCACGGCAGCCAGGGCGGCATCATCCTCACCCATCCCGAGTCCGGGCTGCTACAAGGCGCCGAGGGCTAACTACGACGCATAGCCTGCCGCCGAGGCCTCGACGCGGACTTCACGCAACGACTCCAGGCAGCTCTCGACGCATGGGACGCCTACTCCCCTGCCTGACCCGGTAGAGGCGTGACCTTGTAGCTCGTCGCGGTCACGTACTCGTCCGCCGGCGTCGCAGAACCGGACCGCTTCACTGGCCCGGCCGGAGTGGTGCCGCGGCTGCCGTCTGCGGGCCGGTGTGCGGCACCAGCCAACGTGGGTCGACCTGTGCCCGTCCGGGCTCGGGCATCATGTCCGCGGCCCTGCTCGCGATGGCCTCGACCAGCCGGATCGCCTGAAGGACAGACAGATTCAGAACGATCTCGGCGCCGGCGTCCGCCTGCAACCGCACCGATACGTCCGCCATCGTCACATGCCCTTCGTCGCGAATCTGATCGCCCCCTGTACCGAGGGGGTCATGCTGACGCTACGTGGGAAGCCCCCGATGACGTCGGGAAAGGTGGCCAGCGGCACTACCGCGGTCGTGGGACAGGCCGGCACGACGAGCCCACTGACACCGGCAGCAGTATGCCTCTCACGCGCCGAAGTCACCGCCACAGGACTGGGCCTCAACCATCCGTCGTCGGTCACCGCCAGCCGGCCGGTGCTCGCCGTCGAGCACCTGGACCACGGAGCGTCCGGGCGGCTGCCGAACTGCGCTCGCTGGCGATATAGCGGGTAGTGGCACCGGGGCAGGGAGGTAGCGGCCGCTACCCCTGTCCGCTACCCACCGTGGGCGGTCCATGCCGGGTGGAGGCGTCGGGGTAGCAGGAACGGCACTGGCGGCTATGCCGGTCGATCCGGGCCCAGTGCGGGCCGGGCTGGGGCGAGCGTCCAAATCGCGACGTCCCACCCCAGGAACTGTCGGCCCCATGTGCGACGCTGAGTTCGTGGTCGTCGTTTTCGAGGGTGAGCTGTGGATTTGGGAGACCCGGCGCGCTGACAGCTGGACGTTCGTCAGCTTGCCCGCCGAGGCATCCGAAGAGATTCGCGACCGGACTGGCGGACAGCGCCGTGGCTTCGGGTCGCTGCGGGTGCGGGTCACGGTCGGCGGCAGCACGTGGACGACCTCGATCTTTCCCGACAGCGGGCGTGGCAGCTATGCGTTGCCCATCAAGCGCGCTGTTCGCGAGGCTGAGGCCCTGGACGCGGGTGGCATCGCGGCCGTGACCGTTGAACTCATCGATCTTTGATCGTCCCCGGCAGGGGCCGCACCTTGGACGGATCATGAATGCGGGTATGCGCCACGCGCCCCCGGATTCATGATCCAGTGGATGCACCCGCGCGTCGCGGAACCCCTGGACGAGCTTGTCGGCCCGGAACCGGGCGAGCACCGCCGGGTCCCAGCCGTTGACCCGCACCAGGATGTCGCCGGAGCCGAGCAGGTAGGTGGCCAGCCGGCCCACGGCCCGGCGCTCCGGTGTTCCGGCGCGATGTGGTCGCCGACGGTGGCGAGGACCGACCAGATCCGGATGCCGCCGGGTCCCGGACGGCTGTCCCGCAGCGGCCCGGCCATGTCCTTGAGCTGGGCGCCGGTGACCGGGCTGAGCCCGACCCAGGTCCAGAACTGGTCGAAGCCGAACTCGGTGAGCTGGTCGGTCGTCATGGGGATGGTCTCCCTACCGGCCCGGCTTGCGCTCCGCGAAGAAGAAGGACTGGGCGTTGTCGTGGAGCCAGGCCTGGCGGACCTCGTCGGTCAGGTCGAGGTTGGCGACCTCTCCGGTGCACCGGGACATGGACAGGACCGGGTGGTCCGAGGCGAAGATGATCCGGTCGCGGCCCCGGGTCGACAGGTAGTGCAGCAGCGACGCCGGCAGCCGCCTGGGAGACCACGCCGACGTCATCAGCCGCAGATTGCGATATTTGATCATCATTCGGATCGCGGTGTCCCACCACGGATCAGCCCCGTGGATCATGCACAGCCGCAGCTCCGGGAACCGGATACAGACCCGGTCGAGATGTATCGGGTTCTGCGGCTCCGCGGGGATCGGCGGCCCCGGGATACCCGTGTTGACGCACAACGGCAGGTCGAGCTCGCAGCACTTGGTGTAGAGCGGGTAGTAGACCGCGTCGCTGGGCGGGTACATCCCGTCCCCCCAGAAGCTCGGCCCGACCGTGGCGTACACGACCGGGTAGTCCCGGACGAACGACTCCAGCGCGCGCAGCGCGCTCATCGGACGCAGCAGGTTGAAACCGCCGATCCCGAGCGCGAAACGGTCCGGACGCTCCTCGGCGTAGCGCCGCGCCCGGTCGTCCTTCCGCCCCGCCTTGGAGATCAGGATCGCCCGCTCGACACCGGCCGCGTCCATCGCGTCGACCAGCTCGGGAAGCTCCGGGCTGCGCAGGAAGTCCGCCCCGCCCTTGAAGTAGTCCTCCTTCACCCGGATCATCCAGTCGGGCGGCGCGCTGTCCCCCATGTCCACGTTGACCAGGCAGTCGATGGCCTTCACCTTGACCTCGCCTTCAGGGAACCCGCGGTGCCCTCCTCGACGAGGAGGCGGCGGAGCGCGTCGATGTCGACCTTTCCGCTGGCCAGCCGCGGCACCCGGTGGGGGTCGCGGACGATCAGCCAGCGGGTCGGGATCTTGAAGCTGCTCAGGTTGGCCCGGGCCTGCTCGGCCAGCTCGTCCGGGTCGTCGAGTGAGCTGGCGACGACCACCGCCGCGACCTCCCGCGCCCCCACGGCGCCGGCGGCGCCCGCGGCTCCCGGTCCGGTGGAGACGTCCGTGACTTGGGCGGCAGTGACGTCGGTGACGTAGGCGTCGGTGACGCCGGGCAGCGCACGCAGCGCCGCCTCGACCTCCATCGGGTAGACCGTGGCGCCCCGGACCTTGAACATGTCGTCGAGGCGGCCTCGATACCAGAGGTAGCCGTCGGCGTCGAGCAGGCCGCGGTCCGCGGTGGGGTAGAACCCGTCGGCGTCGAAGAGGTCCGCGCGGTGCCGGCCGGCGATGCCGCGCATGACGTTCGGCCCACGCAGCAGGATCTCGCCCTCGGTACCGGGCGGGAGGACGGTTCCGGTCTCCGGGTCGGCGATCCGCACCTCGACACCGGTGAACGGCCGGCCACAGCTGCCGTGCTTGCCGGCGGGCAGGTCGGTGTCGAGCCGGGAACCGCAGTACGGCCCGAAGGTCTCGGTCATCCCGAACAGGTTCGCCCGGGCGCCCGGCCCCGGCCGCGCCGCCGGCGGCAGCACCGCGCCGAGGCTCGCGGGCCGCAGCGTCGACAGGTCGGTGGTGGCGAACGCCGGATGCGCGGCGAGCCGTGCTGCCTGGTCGGGCCAGCCGCGGAACAGCGTCACCCGTTCGCGCTCCAGGAACCGCAGCGTGCGGGCCGGTTCCGGCACGGCCTCGGTGAGCAGGGTGGCGCCTGCGACGAGCGCCGAGAGCAGTCCGCCGCCGAACCCACCGGTCCAGAAGAACGGCATCGGGATGTAGAGCCGTTCGCCCCGCCCGATGCGGCGGCTGTCCAGGCTGGACGCGACGGCCCGCAGCCCGTTGCCATGGGTGTGGAGCACCCCCTTCGGGGTGTCGCGGCTGCCCGAGGTGAACAGCACGGCCAGGTCGTCGGCCGGGCGGACGGCCCGGCCGAGCGCCTCGACGAGCGCCTCGACGAGCGGCGCCGGTGCGGCGCCGGCGGGCAGCTCGTCCGAGGTCCACTCGTCCGAGGTCCAGATCCAGCGCAGTGACGGGAGATCCGGGTGCGGGCGGCCGCGCCGGGCATGCTCGGTCAGCCCGGGCGCCGCCGACGCCAGTTCGTCGAGGTGGTCGCGGCCGCGCAGCCGCGGCACCACGACCAGCTGGGTGACGGCGGCGGCGCGAAGCTGGGCGAGCAGCTCCGGCGGCCGCAGCAGGGTGCTCAGCGGGACGAGCACGGCACCGACGCGCATCACCGCCAGCGCGGCGGTCGCCCACCCGATGCCGTTCGGCATCACCAGCCCGACCCTGCTGCCTTTGGTGACGCCGGCGCCGACCAGCCGCCCGGCCAGGGTCCGGCTCGCGTCGTCGAGCTCGGCGAAGGTGATCTCCTCGTCGTCGCTGACGAACGCCTGGACCGCGCCGTCGAGGCGCCGCCGGGTCGCGAGCAGCGCCGGGATGGTCAGCTGGCCCGGCAGCACCGGCGCATGGGGCAGCACCGCCTCCTCAGGCGTCGCTTCGGGCAGCACCGCCTCTTCAGACAGCGCGGGGTCGGGCAGGGAGTCATCCGGCGGCACGGAGCAGCTCCTTGAGCGCGGTCATGTCGATCTTGCCGCTGGACATCGTCGGCACCTCGTCGTCGGCGATCGGCACGATGCGCCGGGGGACCTTGTACGCGGAGAGGCGTTCGGTCAGCCGGCGGCGCAGCCCGTCGGGGTCGACGGTCCGCCCGGGGGGCACCCGGACCGCCGCGGCGACGATCTCGCCGCGGGCCGCGTCCGGCAGGCCGACGACGTGCGCGGTCAGCGCGGCGACGTCCCGGATGGCGGCCTCGACCTCGAGCGGCGAGACGTTGACGCCGGCCGTCTTGATGACGTCGCCACCCCGGCCCTTGAAGTAGAAGAACCCCTCGTCGTCGACGACGAACAGGTCACCGGAGTGGTACCAGCCGTCGGCGTCGAACGCCTCGTGGCGTTCCCGCCCGTAGTAGCCCTCCATCAGGAACGGGCCCCGCAGCCACAGCTCCCCCACCTCGCCCGCGCCGAGCACCCGCCCGTCCTCGGGATCGACGATCCGGGCCTCGAAACCCGGCGCCGGACGTCCGAACGAGCCGCGCCGGTGTTCGGGCTGGTCGCCCTCGTCCTCGCTGACCAGGCACACACTGCCGGTCTCGGTCATGCCGAGCATCTGGTGGCGCAGCTGCGGGTCGGCCGGCCGGACGTCGCTCGGCATGAGCGCGTACAGGTTCCCGCGCCGGATCGAGGAGAGGTCACGGCGGGCGAACGTCGGGTCGGCGGGCAGGCGCGCCACCGACTGCGCGTAGCCGTTGACCATCGTCGGGCGCTCGCGCTCGAGCACGTCGAGCACACCGGCGGCGCTCGGCGCGTTGGAGCACACCAGCCGGCCGCCGGCGAGCAGCGTGCCGAGCAGCGCGTAGGCGAACCCCCCGATCCAGAAGAACGGCGAGTTCGAGAACAGCACGTCGTCGGCGGTGTAGCGGCGGATCTCGTTCAGGTTCGCGAGGTGGCGGATCAGCGCGCCATGGGTGTGGATCACACCCTTCGGCACACTCGTCGACCCCGACGTATGCACGATCACGAGCCGGTCACTCGCGTGCACCGCGTCCTCGGCCGCGCGGGCGACGTCCTCGCCCACCTCGGTGCCCCGGGTCAGCAGGGCGTGCACCTCCCAGGCGGGACCGGCACCGCCCCCGCCGTCGGTTGCCATCCCGGGCTCGGCATCCGCCGTCGAGCCGACGAAGACGTGCCGAAGCACCGGCATGGACGGGGCGAGCAGGGGTGGTGCCGCGGCCTCACCGAACTCGGGGACGGCGTCCCGCAGCGCCGCGACGTAGTCGTGGGAGCGGTGGGAACGCGCGCTCAGCAGCACCCCGACGTCGGCGTTGCGCAGCAGGGTCCGCAGCTCGGCGCCGGTGGAGAAGGTGCTCAGCGGCACGCTCACCGCGCCGATCCGCGCGACGGCGAGCCAGCCGACGACGAACTCGCTCCCGTTCGGGTGCAGGAGCCCGATGTGCGTGCCGGGGCCGGCACCCACCGCCAGCAGGCCGCGGGCGAGCGCCCTTGACCGCCGGTCGGCGTCGGCGTAGGTGAGCACGTCCTCGTCGCAGGCGAGCAGGACCCGCGGGCCGTACCGGTCGGCCTGCCGGCGCAGCAGTGCCGGGACGGTCAGCGGCGTCCCGTCCCCGGCGTCGACGGTCGTGGCGATCATGACTGCGCCCTCCGCGGTGAGACGTCCGGCTGCCGGGCCCGGTCGCCCTTGACCGCGTCCAGCTCCGCCTCGCACAGCACGACGTCACCGGCGGGGTCACCGGCCAGCAGCCGGCCGGTGGTCCTGATCCGCGGCCCGTCGGCCGACCGGGCCAGCACGAAGCGCAGATCGGTGCGCAGCGGGACGGGCCGCCGGTAGCGCAGCGCGAGCCCCGCCGTCTTCCCGGCCAGGCCGAGGTCGCAGTTGTGGTGCTGGATCACCGCGTCGAAGAACAGCGCGAGGAAACCGCCGTGGACCAGGCCCGGCGGGCCCTCGTAGGCGATCGGGAAGTTGACCGTGCCCTCGGCACGGTCGCCGTCGACGGCGATCCCGTAACCGGGGAAGCAGGGATTGAACGCGCCGATGTGGCGGGAGTGGTCCAGGTAGACGCGGCCGTCGCCGTCCGCCGCCGGGCCGACGCGGGGCGCCGGGTCGGCCGGGACGCGCCGGCCCAGCAGCCGCTGCGCCACGTCGAGGGCGGCGAGCAGGGCGTCCACCGCCGGGTCGGGATACTCGAGCGCGAGCAGTAGACCGATGACCTGCCGTAACCGCTCCGCCGCCTCGACGGTCTCCGGGAGCGGCTCAACGCCGAACGTCCAGGGCGAGGGCGGGGCCGGGGCCGGGGTCAGGTCGGTCACCGCAACCTCCACGGCCGCCCGGCCGTCGGGTTCCCGTCCGGCGTCCCGCCCGTCCCGCCCGTGCCACCCGCGGGCGACTCCTTGGCATCCGCCTCCGCCTCGGCCATCCCGATCGGGTTGCCGAGCCGGGTGTAGATCAGCGACTGCTCCATCGCCGCGCGGTACGGCCGGTCCAGCGACTCCCAGATGGCGCGCACGGTTCCCTGCGTGGCGGCCGACGGCTTGCGCGCGATCCCCGCCGCGATCTCGTGGGCACGCTCCCAGAGCCGCGCGCGGTCCACGACCTCGGTCACCAGGCCGATGCGCAGCGCGGTCTGGGCCGAGACCCGCTCGTCGTTGCCCGACAACGCGATCCGCAGCGTCTCCCCCAGCCCGATCTTCCGCATCAGCCCGATCGGTTCCACCGCGCACACCCGACCGTAGGTGACATGCGAGTCGAAGAACGTGGCGTCCGACGAGCAGATCACCACATCGGCCTCGTTCAGGAAGTAGAACGCACCAGCGGTGCAGATGCCCTGAACCGCGCACACCACGGGCTTCCAGCACTTCTGCCACTTCGGGCTGAGCAGCTCGCCCGGGTCCTCGTGGTTCCACACGTCCTCGGGCTGGCCGAACGGCTTCTTCACGTCCAGCCCGGCGCAGAACGCCCGGTCCCCGGCCGCCCGCAGCACCACCGCATGCACCTCCGGGTTCAGTTTCACCCGTTGCCAGACGTCGCGGATCTCCCCGCACATCCGCCGGTCGAAGGCGTTCAGCGCCTCGGGCCGGTCCAGGGTGATCGTCGCGACCCGGTCGGGCCCCGTCTCGTACCGGATGGTCGAGTAGGTCGACGTCATGTGTCCCGCCACTCCGCCTTGTCGGTGTATCGCGGCGATGGTAGCTCGCAATCCTCAAAATATATAGAGATATAGCATAACCTCGCGCGTCCGATCAACGAGAGGGTGTGCCGGTGGGCGAGGACCTCGGGCGTGTGACTGCGTCGGCAACCCGTGGCATATATATAGAGATTTAGGTTAGGCTGCGGTCGGATCATTCCCGACGCGCAGGAGAGGGACAGCGTGGAACTGAAGGGGTTGCGGGCGGTCGTCGTGGGCGGCGCGTCCGGGATGGCCAGGGCGACGGCCGAGCTGATCGCGACTCGCGGTGGGCGGGTGGCGATCCTGGACCGGGACAGCAGCGACGGCGCGGCGGTGGCCGAAGGTCTCAAGGGCAGTTTCCACGCCTGTGACGTCACCGACTTCGCGGGGATGGAAGGCGTCATCGAGACCGCGGTGGCCGCGCTGGAGGGGATCGACGTCGTCGTGAACACCGCCGGCGGGGCGACTCCCGGGCGCACGCTGAGCAAGGACGGCCCGCTGTCGATAGAGACGTTCCAGGGCATCATCGATCTCAACCTGACGGGCACGTTCAACGTGGCCCGCCTCGCCGCGTGGCACATGAGCCGCAACGCGCCGAACGCCGACGGCGAACGAGGCGTGATCATCAACACCGCGTCGATCGCCGCGTTCGAGGGGCAGATCGGACAGATCGCCTACACCGCGGCGAAGGGCGGGGTGGCCGCGATGAGCCTGACGATGGCCCGTGAGCTCGGTTCTCTCGGGATCCGGGTGAACGCCATCGCACCGAGTCTGTTCCAGACCGGCCTGACCCGGGGCATCCCGGAGGAGTACGAGAAGGTCCTCACCAAGGACGCCGCGTTCCCCAAGCGGATGGGGCGGCCCGAGGAGTACGCGCGCCTCGCCCTGGGCATCATCGAGAATCCCATGCTCAACGGCTCCACCATCCGCCTCGACGGCGGCCAGCGCTTCGCCCCGAAGTAGGTCAGGGCATGGTCCGCTACGTACTCTTAGGCGATCGACGCGAGCCAGTCGGCGACAAGCGTGTTGAACTCGGCCGGGCGTTCCTGGTGCAGCCAGTGGCCGGCACCCTCCCAGGTCACCACGCGTGATCGGGGGTCGGTGAAGACGGCCCGCTCGACCGCGGCCCGCGCCGGGTCGGCGTAGAAGGTCAGCACCGGGCAGCGCCGCCGGCGCAGATACGGCTCGCTGCGCGAGTGCAGGGCCATCCCGGTCGCCTGCGCCTCCAGCGACTGCCGCAGCACGTGGCCGGCCATCCCGGCGATCCGGCGCACCTGCCAGGTCCGCAGGGCCGGCAGCCGCGCCGGCGAGTCCATGCCGCCCACCAGCTGCTGGACGAACGGCACCGGGTCGGTGTCGACGAGCAGGTCGAGCATCGGCCCGATCGCGCCGGCCGTCTCGTCCGGGAGCAGGTAGGCGGGATCGACGGCGACGACGGCGGCGACCCGGTCCGGGTACTCGACGGCCAGGGCGCTGACCACGTTGCCTCCCATCGAGTGCCCGACCCCGACGACCCGTTCGATCTCCAGGTGGTCGAGCAGCCCGGCCAGGTCGGCGGCGAACTGCGCCGTCGTGTAGCCGTGGACGAGCAGCAGCGGTCGGTCGCCGCTCCCCTCGTCGGTGTAGAACAGCCGGACGTCGCCGAGCTCGACGAAGGGCACCGGATCCCCCTAGGAGAGCTTGAAGCCGGTGTACCTGACGCCGGTGCCGCCGCCGGCCGCGATCTCGTCACAGCGCCGCCGGTACTCGGAAGACCGCCCACGTACGTGGTGTACATGCGCTTCTTGCCAGGCACGTTGGCGCCGTTCCACCAGGAGTTGCAGTCCGGGTGGACCAGCACGCTGCCGGTGACGAACGAGAGGACCTCGTCGATCCACTCGGCCTGCGCCGAGGGCAGCGCCTCGATCGTGCGGCCGCCGCCGTCACGCAGGTGCGCGACGCAGTCGGCGATCCATTCGGCATGGTGTTCCATGGCTGCGAGGAAGTTCGAGGCGGCCGACGGGCTGCCCGGCCCCTGGATCATGAACAGGTTCGGGAACCCGGCCACCTGCAGGCCGAGGTAGGAGACGGGGCCCTCGTCCCTCCAGAGCTCGCGCAGCAGCGCACCGCCCCGGCCGCGGACGTCGATACGCGACAGCGCGCCGGTGAGCGCGTCGAAACCGGTCGCGAACAGGATGACGTCGACGTCGTAGGAGCCCTGCCCGGTGCGGATGCCGGAGGAGGTGATCTCCTGGACCGGGCCGGCGCGGAGGTCGACCAGCGTGACGTTGTCGCGGTTGAACGTCTCGTAGTAGCCCACGTCGATGATCGGCGCTTGCAGCCGAACGGGTACGTCGGCACCAGCGACGCCGCGGTCCGCGGGTCCCGCACGATGCGCGCGACCGCCTCGCCGTACAGCGCCGTCGCCAGCCGGCCGGCCTCGGAGTCCACGAGGACGTCGCTCCGGTAGAGCGCGCCGAGGACGCCGCGTTCCTCGACGGCGCGCGGCTGCTCCTCGCGCGACGCCGTCCGCAGGGCCGGGAAGCCCGCCATGTCGACCAGCACCGAGAACGCGCTGGTCCGGGCGGCCCCCACGTGCGCCGCCCGCTGCGCCGCCCGGATCTCGTCGTACCGGGCCCTGAGGCCCTCGAACTCACCCGGCTCGTAGGCGCGCGCGGGCGAGGGCAGCGTGTAGGCGGCCGACCGCTGGAACACGTACAGGTGGGCGGCCTGCTCGGCGACCACCGGGATGGCCTGCACACCGGTCGAGCCGGTGCCGACGACGGCCACCCGCTTCCCGGTGAAGTCGAAGCCCTCCCGCGGGTACCGGTGCTGAACAGCACGGTGCCGCCGAAGGTGTCGAGCCCCGGGATACCGGGGTCGAGCGGCGCCGAGAGGATGCCGGTGGCGGCGACGACGAAGGGGGCGACGAACAGCTCGCCGTCCGCCCGTCTCCACCAGCCACGACGCTTCGTCCTCGTTCAAGAAATGTTCCAGGACCGCGGACGATGATCGACTATTTGCCGATCCGGGCCTTCATACCGTCCAGGAGCAGGAGAAACGGCAGCCCGGACGCGCTGAGCGCATGGCCGTGACCGGTCTGGTGGATGTCGAACACGGACTGGACGGCCGCGTAGAAGCCCTGCACGTCGAGGGTCTGGTTGACCGCCCGCTTCGCCTGTCGCAGCGCGAACGGGTGCATCTGGGCGATCTGCTCGGCCAGCTCCCGGGTTGCCGGGCGCAGCTCGTCGAGCGGCACCACCCGGTTGACCATCCCGACCCGCTCGGCCTCGTAGGCGTCCATCTTCCGGCCGGTGAACAGCAGTTGCTTGGCCTTGCGGGCACCCAACTCCCAGGTGTGGCCGTGGTACTCCACCCCGCCGATACCCATGTTGACCACCGGGTCCGAGAAGGTCGCGTTGTCCGCCGCGAGGATCAGATCGCACGGCCAGCACAGCAGCAGGCCACCCGAGATGCACACGCCCTGCACCGCGGCGATCGACGGCTTCGGCACGTTGCGCCAGCGCAGTGAGTACTCGAGGAACCGTTTCGCCTCGATCTCGTAGATCCCGGCAAGTGTCCAGCTCGGCTGCTGGCCGTTCTCATTCCCGTCCCCGGTCCCGCCGACGTCGCCGCTGGCACCGACGCCCTTGATGTCGTGCCCGGCGGAGAAGTGCCTGCCGTTGGCCTGCAAGATGATCGCTCGGACGTCCGGGTCCGCGGCCGCCCGCCGCCAGGCCTCGTCGAGTTCGTCGAGCAGCTCGAGCGTCTGCGCGTTCGCCGCCTGCGGCCGGTTGAGCGTGATCGTCGCGATCCGCTCGGCCGCCTCGTACTCGATGAAGCTCTCGCTCACGATCGCTCTCCTCGCACAGTTCCGGGCCGGACCGGTGGCCCTGGCCGTCCCAGGTCCGCACCCGCCCGGACCCAAGATATATAGATGTTAAGCGGGCAGTCGCGGCGAAGCCAGCGGCGCTGCCGCTTCGCGCGGAGCCGCCAGCACTCCGCGCGGAGTCGCCAGACGACCGGCGAAGTTCCCTGGCGCGAGGCGTCCGGGGTTGCGTCGCCCGACTACCCGCCCTTACTTTCAACATCTAGATATTTTGCCCAGCACATGCTGCCATCGGCCCCCCACAGAGAGTGACCGACTGAGATCATGGCCACGACCCTCGACTTCCCGGTGTTCGACGCCGATCACCACCTCTACGAGACGGAGGACGCGTTCACCCGGCACCTGCCGGCGCGGCACAGAGACCTGTTCCGCTTCGTCGAGCTGAACGGCCGGAAGAAGATGGCCTTCTACTCAGGCGACAACCCGGAGGGGAAGTCGCTGCGGGAGCTCACCGGGACGCCGATGCGCAGCATCCCCGCCTTCCGGGAGCCGAAGGCCCGCCTGGAGGTGCTCGACGAACAGGGCGTGCACGCCTGCCTGCTGTTCCCGACCCTCGCCAGCCTCGTCGAGGAACGCCTGCGCGACGACCCGACGCTGACTCAGGTCGCCATCCGCGCCTTCAACGACTGGCTCCACGACGACTGGACCTACAACTACGCCGACCGCATCCTCACCACGCCGATCGTCTCGCCCTGCGACGTCGACGCGGGCATCGCCGAACTCGACCGGGTCCTGCGACGTGGCGCCCGTGCCATCCTCGTGCGCCCAGCCCCCGTAGCCGGCCTACGCGGCCCGTGTTCCCCGTTCCTCCCCGAGTTCGACCCCTTCTGGGCCCGCGTCCAGGAGGCCGGCGTCCTCGTCGCCCTGCACGCCTCCGACAGCGGCTACCAGGAGTACCTCAACACCTGGGAGGGCAGCAGCGGAGAATACGTCGCCTTCCGCCCCAGGACGTTCGCCCACGTCGCCGACGGCGGCCGCACCATCCAGGACACCCTCGCCTCCGCCATCTGCCATCTGCCATCTGCCATCTGCCATCTGCCACGGCATGCTCGACCGCTTCCCCCGCGTACGGCTCATCAGCGTCGAGAACGGCGGCAGCTGGGTCGGCATCCTCGCCCGCAATCTCGAGCTCGCCCGGAAGAAAATGCCCGGGGAGTTCCCCACCCACCCCCTCGAACTCCTGCGCCGCAACATCTGGATCAACCCGTTCTGGGAGGACTCCCTCGAGGGCCTCATCTCCCTCATGGGCTCCGACCGCGTCTGCTTCGGCTCCGACTATCCCCACCCCGAAGGCCTCGCCGAGCCCCTCTCCTTCACCGGACAGCTCACGGGTCTCGCCCCGGCCGACATCGAACGGGTCATGTCGACCAACATGTTCGAGCTCCTCGGCCTCCCCCGGCCGGCCCCCACCGGCGACCCGCTGTAGTACCAGGATGTCTTTCAAGCGACTGACGGTAGGTGATGACGTCCCATGCAGTTCTGCCTCGACGAGGACCAGCTGGCGATGCGCGATGCCGTCCGGGCGTTCTGCGCGGACCGGTTCGGTCTCGCCGACATCACGGCCCGCGACGGCAAGCCCACCGACCCTGGACTGTGGGCGGCTCTCGCCGAGCTCGGTGTGCTGGGCGTCCTCGTCGACGAGGCCGGTTCCGGGATCGGCATCATCGAGGCCGCCATCGCGTTCGAGCAGTTCGGCGAGCATCTCGCCGGCGGGCCGGTGCTGTGGTCGACCCTCGCCGCGCCGTTCGTCCCCGGCGCCGCCGACGGAAGGGTCCGGGTCGCCGGCGTCGAGCTGACCGGCACCGACCTGGCGAACGCCGGGCCGGTGAACGCCGAGCCGGCCGACGGGACGAACGGCTCGCTGGTCGTCGAGCACGCCGACGAGTGCGACGTGCTCCTGTTGCTGCGCGACGACCGGGTGGAGGTGTGCCCGCGCGCCGGCCTGCCACCGCCCGTGGGCGGCACGCCACTCGACCCGCTGACGCCCGTCGCCGTGTTCCCCCACATCCCCGCGGGCCAGGTGGTCGGCACAGCGGCGGACGCGCGGCGCCTGCAGCGGTCGGGAGAGATCCTCAGCGCCGCGCTGCTGGTCGGCGTCGCCCAGGGCGCGCTCGAGACCGCCCGCGGCTACGCGCTCGAGCGGGTGCAGTTCGGAGTTCCCATCGGCTCGTTCCAGGCCGTCAAGCACCTGCTCGCCGACATGTACGTGCGGGTGGAGCTGGCGCGGACGGCGACCTACGCCGCCGCCGCGATCGCGGCCGACCCGCGCGCCGGTGACCCGGACCGCGCCGCGAACACGGCGAAGCTGCTCGCCGGCGAGGCGGGCATCGCCAACGGCCGCGCGGCCGTGCAGGTCCTCGGCGGCATGGGCTTCACCTGGGACATGCTCCCGCACTACTTCCTGAAGCGGGCCTGGGTCCTCGAGAACGGATTCGGCACCGCGTCCTGGCACGCCGCCCGGCTCGGTGCCGCGGTCGGGGACGAAGTCACCGCCCCGTGACCGGGGCGCAGACACCGACCCGGTCCGCCCGCCGGTAGAGCGAAAGGCTGTTCGCATGGGATTCGACACGATCCAGTACCAGGTCGAGGAACGGGTGGCCACGATCACCTTCGACCGGCCCGAGGCGCTCAACGCGCTGAGCCCGGCGATGGTCAAGGAGCTGCGGCAGGCGTACGCCGACGCCGAGGCCGACGACGAGGTCTGGATCCTGCTCGTCACCGGGAACGGCCGGGCGTTCTGCGCCGGCGCCGACGTCACCGAGATCCCCGACGACGGGCGGGTCGTCTACGACGAGCCCTACCTGTCGACGTTCCCGCAGTGGGAGGCGCCCCAGGAGGGCACGCCGCCGTTCCGGACGATGACCAAGCCGATCCTCACCGCCGTGAACGGCCTGTGCTGCGGCGCCGGGCTCGACCTCGTCACCACCGGCGACATCGTCATCGCCTCCGACCGGGCCGAGTTCTTCGACCCCCATGTCAGCATCGGCCTGGTCTCCGGCCGGGAGGTGGTACGGCTGGCCCGCGCCCTGCCGACCAACATCGCCATGCGGATGGCGCTGATGGGCCGGCACGAGCGGATGAGCGCGCAGCGCGCCTACGACCTGGGGCTGGTCTCCGAGGTCGTCGAGCACGACCGGCTGCTCGAGCGGGCCCGGGAGATCGCCCGCACCGTCAACCGCAACGCGCCGCTGGCCGTGCGCGGCACCCGGCTCGCCATCCGCCGGGGCCGCGACCTCCCCCTGTACGAGGCCGAGGTCATGGCCGAGACGTTCCGGGAGCGGGTGGTCCGCACCGAGGACGCCAAGGAGGGCCCCCGCGCCTTCATGGAGAAACGCCAGCCGGATTGGAAGTGCCGGTGACATTCTCTGGAATGGCCGAGCTTCCCGCGCTCAGCGAGCGCATCGGGAGGGTGCTCGCTCTCGACCCGTCGGCGCCCGCCGTCGAGTTCGAGCGCCACTGGCACACCTGGGGCAAGCTGGCCGCGTCGGCCGACGCGGTCGCGCCGCACGTGCGGCCGGGCGAGCGCGTCGCCCTGCTGCTGCGCAACCGGCCACCGCAGCTCGGCCTGCTCCTCGGTCTGCTCCGGGCCGGCGCCTGCGTGGTCGCCGTCAACCCCGGACGAGGAGTAGAGCGGGTCCGGGCCGACCTCGGCTCGCTCACCGTCACGACCGTCGCCGGCGGCCAGGCCGACCTGGCCGACCTGGCCGCCTTCGCGCCGCGGGTGCGCTGGTTCGGCAGCGACGCGCTCGGCTCCGTGGAGGTCACCGGCGACAGGCCGGCGCCGGACGACGGCGAGCTGCGTCCCGAGGTGGCGGTCGAGATGCTGACCAGCGGGACGACCGGCCCGCCCAAGCGGGTTCCGCTGACCTACGAGACCTTCCGGCGGGTGCTCGCCGGGGCCAAGCACTACGAACGCAGTCCCGACGCCGGCCTTCGGCTGCGCCGTGGCGTGGTCGTCGTGAACGCGCCGCTGGTGCACCTGGGCGGGCTGTTCCGGATCCTGCAGTGCGTCAACGACGGCCGCTCCTTCTGCCTGCTCGAACGCTTCCGCGTCGAGGAGTGGGCGGACGCCGTGCGCCGGCATCGACCCTCCACCGTCAGCCTGGTCCCGGCCGCGTTGCGGATGGTCCTCGACGCCGACCTCGATCCCACCGACCTGTCCGGCGTGCGGTCGGTGATCTCTGGTACCGCGCCGCTGTCGCCCGAGGACGCCGACGCCTTCCAGGCGAGGTTCGGGGTGCCGGTGCTGACCTCGTACGCGGCGACCGAGTTCGGCGGCGGCGTCGCCGGCTGGAACCTCGCCGACCACGAGCGGTACTGGGCGGCGAAGCGCGGCAGTGTCGGGCGCGCCCACGCCGGCTGCGCGCTGCGCGTGGTCGACCCGGACACCGGCGCACCCCGCGGACCGGACGAACCGGGGCTGCTGGAGGTCCGGGCGGCGCAGCTCGGTGCCGACAGCGGCTGGACCCGGACCACCGACCTCGCCCGGATCGACGCCGACGGCTTCCTGTGGATCCTCGGCCGCGCCGACCAGGCGATCATCCGCGGGGGGTTCAAGATCCTGCCCGACGAGGTGCGCGTCGCCCTGGAACGCGACCCGCGGGTGCGCGGCGCCGCCGTCGTCGGCCGTCCCGATGCCCGGCTGGGTGCCGTTCCGGTGGCGGCCGTCGAGCCGCGCCCCGGGGTCACGGTGACCGCCGAGGCCCTCCTGGCGGCGGCGGCAGGCGTCCTGGCCCGCTACGAGCTGCCGGCCCAGCTGCGAGTCGTCGAGGCTCTTCCCCGGACGCCCTCGGGCAAGGTCGACCTGGCCGCCGTGCGCGAGCTGTTCACCCAGCAGCCCTGAGCACCCCGCACCCCGCAGCCCTCAGCCCTCAACCGGCCGAGGGGCCGGCGCCCCCGAACAGCCGGAGACGCACGAACAGCCAGCGGCCCACGAACAACCGGAGGAGCGCGGTATGGACCTGACCTACAGCGAGCAGGACGAGGCGTTCCGCGCCGAGCTCCGCGCCTGGCTCCAGGCGGAGGTGCCCGCGCACGGCCCGCCCCCACCCCCCGGGGACTGGCCGGCGCGACGCGCCTACGACACCGCCTGGCAGCGCAGGCTGTACGACGCGGGATACGCCGGCCTGCACTGGCCCAGCCAGTTCGGCGGCCGCGGCCTGCCCGTCACCCAGCAGCTCGTCTACCTGGAGGAATACGCCCGCGCAGGCGCCCCCTACATCAGCGTCAACTTCGTCGGGATGATGCACGCCGGCCCCACGCTGATCGCCGAGGGCACCGACGAGCAGCGGGCCTACCACCTGCCGCGCATCCTGCGCGGCGAACACGTCTGGTGCCAGGGCTTCTCCGAGCCACAGGCCGGCTCCGACCTCGCCTCCCTGCGCACCAGCGCGGTGCGCGAGGGCGACGAGTACATCGTCAACGGCCAGAAGATCTGGAGTACCCGGGCGCACGTCGCCGACTACGGCGAGCTGCTGGTCCGCACCGACCCCGACGCCCGCAAACACCGCGGCATCAGCTGGCTCATCCTCGACATGCACTCCCCCGGCGTCGAGGTCCGCCCGATGCGCACCATCGACGGCGAGAGCCACTTCTGCGAGGTGTTCCTCACCAACGTCCGGGTGCCCGTCGCCAACCTCGTCGGCGCGGAGAACGACGGCTGGCGGGTCACGAACGTGACCCTGCGCTTCGAGCGTGGCACCGCCTTCGCCCAGCACATCATCACCCTGCGCTCCCAGCTCCGGGACCTGGTCAGGGCGGCCCGGCTGGTGCCCGCGCCGGGCGGCGGCACCGCCTGGGACGACCCGGCGCTGCGCGGGCATGTCGGCCGCCTGGATGCACACGTCGACGGGCTGTGGCGGATGACCCAGCGCGACATCACCGAGGCCGAGGCCACCGGACTGCCCGCACCCACCGGCTCCGCCGTCAAGCTGCGGTTCAGCGAGCTCAGCCAGGAGCTGAGCGAGCTCGCGGTGCGCGTTCTCGGCCGCGCGGCGACGGGCGGCGTGCGGGGCCACGGCCTCGACGGCGCCGAGATCGCCCGGGCCTACCTCTGGTCACTGCAGTACACGATCGCGGCCGGCACCTCGCAGATCCAGCGCAACCTCATCGCCGAACGCGTCCTCGGGATGCCCCGCGTGGCCTGACGCCGGGTCCGGGCGCAGAACGGGAAAGCGACCAGTCGTTCCTCCACCGGCGGCGGCCTCGGCCCCCGCCCGCAACGGAGAGGGTTGAGATGGACCTCGGTATACGTGATCGTGGTTTCCTCGTCGTCGGCGGGACGGCGGGCATGGGTCTCGCCGTCGCGCAGGTGCTGGTCGCCGACGGCGCGCGCGTGGCACTCGTGGGGCGGAACCCCGGCCGGGCGCGGGCGGCCGTGGGGCTGCTGGGCCGGCGGAACGCGACGGCGGTCGTCGGCGACGTCAGCCGCCCCGGTGAGGCGGAACGGATCGTGAGCGAGGTGGTCGGGACGCTCGGCGAGCTGGCCGGTGTCGCGGTGACCACCGGCACGTCGACCGCAGCGCACGCCAGCCTCGACGCTGCCTCGGACGCGGTGTGGGCGGACGCCGTCGACGACGTGCTGATGGGGACGGTCCGCACCGTCAGGGCGGCCGTCCCGCACCTGGTCGCCGGCGGCGGGGGCACGGTGGTCACCACGGCGGCGTACGGAATGCGCGCCTATCATCCCGACCGGCTGCCGTACGTCACGCTGAAGAGCGGGGTGGCCGCGTTCACCAAGACCGTCGCCAGGGCGTACGGCGGCTCGGGGGTGCGGGCGAACTGCGTCTGCCCCGGTGCCATCGAGACCGGGTCGCTCGCGGCCCTGCGCGGGGCGCTCGCCCGGGAGCGCGGCGTCCCGCCGGCCGGCCTCCTGGAGCAGGTCATGGTCGACGAGTGGCGCATGGACGTCGCCCTGCGCCGGCCGGGCACGCCGGGTGAGGTCGGCGACCTGTTCGCCTTCCTCCTGTCGCCCCGCGCGGGGTACCTGACCGGCGCGGTCATCAACATCGACGGCGGCACCCAGTTCT